>JBCBZU010000170.1:0-5336 GCA_039815165.1 Pseudomonadota bacterium | reverse complement strand
GGCATAAAACGCATCAGGAATATTTATCGGAATACTGATGGACTTAGACAATTTTTGTTCTGTCTCAACTTCCGCTGTATCTTTAACTGGATCGGAACCGCAGCCATCGATTAACAGCGGGATAAATATAACTGATACTAAAAAATTTAATTTCATAAAAAATCTTCCAAAATGATTAGACCTATGGCTTTGGTCTGAAAAAATAGAGTGAAAATCGATACTGCCAGCAGCGCATTCAATGTGTTAGATATCGACAGATAAACATCCTTCAATCGCTTCATACAAATTGGGCAACAATTCTTCAAGGGTGTTGCTCTGAGAAACACAACCCGGAATTGCAGGCACTGCTGCCCAAAACCCGTCTTCCTCTTCATGCACAACAATGTGTAATTTCATATCATCATACTCAACTAGCATTTGTCGGTAGCTCGCATAAACCAATCATTGAATATTGTCTTCTCACAATGTACCTCTCCCTTATTCTTGCTTGGCGGAACAACTTGAAGGACAGTAGTAACATGGGGAGTGTCTGCGGGTAGTTGGGCTGCTGAGTATGCAGTGCCTTTAAAAATTCCGGTGCTAAATCAGCATCATTACGCCAAACAATGGTTTCTAATTCAGAGTCAATATAACCTGGCAAAAATTTCTACTTGTTTTAGTGTCTCAAGCATACTGGTTTTTCAACAGGCTTTTAAGACATTCGATGAATTTATCGCAATGAAAGCGTCCTGAAAAAAATGTGGTACCAAAAGCCACCACTATTTGGTAATGCTGAGATCGCGTTAATCGACTGATATTGACCACTGGTTTTGACTATCGGCGTCTCGCCTTTTAATCCCCAGGTTCTTTGTAATGGGTCATCTGAGCTGATGCTTGCCTTATCTAACCAAAATATCGCCGCACTCTGCGCCCCATTCAAGAAATTAACACCACCCAATCTCGAAGCCATGACGACCAACTACCCTAGCCGCCACACCCACTGTCTGTCTCTTTATCCGCTCCCTTTATCCGCTCCCGCTTTTTCTGTCAACCCTTGAATAGGATTTGAAACCATTTTGGTAAAGGCCGGACTCATAAAACCCGCTCAACCCTAGCGTCTAAAGCCCCTTATCTTGACTGTGTAGAACACGTACAATCACCACCCGATTTACCTCTTGAAGATAACGGATTATAGACTCGCCATTACCAACGCTTAGCGTCAAGTCGTGATATTGAAGAAAGATTTGCCGGCGTACCGGCCGCTGGATTATTCTCTAAAAGCTTTAGGCCTTCAATGATGCGTTGGCTACTTGTTGAGTGGCGCGGGAGTTTTTCGATTCAGGTTACCAGACTATTTGCTGGGACACGGGGTTTCGTCGTCCGTACCCCAAGACTCTAACCACTCTATCATCGCTTCATTATTCACTACCTCACCGGTTTCCTGGTATTCCTCCCAACGGGCCAGCGTAAGCTCATTTTCATGCTGCTTGCACTCTTCTTCCTCAATGTAGCGGATTAATGCTTCCTTCGCTAAAAAGCTCTTGGAGCGTTGTGTTTTCTCTGCCAAGGCGCTTAATCGGTTTTCCAATTGCTTATCGAGTCGAAAACTCAACATGATTTACCTCTCACCAATGTTAAATAACTGTAACATCCCTATTCATTCTCCACCACCGCTCGTGCAGTCAATGCGGCCAATAAATCCACTTCAATCACTTGCTCAGCTTTTCCCGGCTCAGTGGTTTTCGCCGCAAAATAGCGCTGAACCAGGGGCTCACTGAGTGGCTATAAAAGGGCAGGTTTTTCATGTCATATACCACCGACCAACCAATTTCTTGATACAGATCATAAAGCCTATTTTCTAAGGTCTGCCGATGATTACTGTATTCGTGCGTATTCTGGCGATTCCGATCACCCATTCTGGTTTTATTCGATCACTCATGTGTCTAACGCGTAGGTTAGGATAATATCAGCTTGAGTGATCGGAATCACCGATTTCACTCAAGGTTTTTCGCATCGATTCTCTTTTCAATTTCAGCTTATGGCTGTTGTGCAGTAATCAATCCAGGATAGCGTGGCATCACCGATGGCTTTGTGCCATTGCGTGGTGGGTAATTGACTGGTGATCAGTGTGGATTTTAGGCCGTGCCGGTCTTCCATAATTTCCAGCAAGCCATTGCGCTGGCTCAGTGTCAATTTTTCTAGCCCCTAGTCATTCAATAGCAATAAATCGATTTTAGCCAGTTGCTGGATCAATTTCGTGAAGCGGCCATCACCTTGCCCAATGCTAAGCATTTCTAGTAAGCGTGAGGTGCAGAAGTAGCGCACCGATAAGCCGTGGCGGCAGAGTGCGCGCAGGGCGCGGCTAATAATGCAGGATGGAGCGCTGGGCTTGCCGCGAGGAACGCGCTTGCAAAGCCTGTGATACTCGGTCGGGTGCGCAATGACTCCGATTAGCTAGACTGTTGAGTATGCAATTCTTTTAAAAATTCCGGTGCTAAATCAGCACCATTAGGCCAAACAATGGTTTCTAATTCAGGGTCAACCGATAACCTAGCAAAAGTTTCTACTTGTTTTAGTGGCTCAAACATCGGACCGTCAAAACAGCCTTCAAGATCAATTTCACCTTCCGTGCCATCATCGAATGACACCCAGACCTTATATGCTGCGATATGACGTACTGATCTAACGTGAAACATAATAATACTTACTCCAGAGAGGCAATATAATCCAGTGGTTGACCAGATCGTGCTTTATCCCAATTCTCTTCTAGCTCGCAAGCCATGACACGCGGCCGAAGAATGTCAATGTCTCCGATTACACCTTAACCTGATGTCATTGCGGGGTTATTGTCGATCCAGAATTTTATAAACTTCATCGTCATTGCATTTGCCAATGATCAGAACCAATAGTGACTGGTCTTCAACTCGGTACACAATCCGGTACTCACCACAATCAATTCGGCGATTTTTATCCTTGCTACTCTTGAGTAACTTGCTGTCATGAGGTTCAGCGTTCATAAGCAATGCTAGTGTTGTGCCCACAACTTGCTTATATTGTTTGGAGGCAGAGTCTTGATAAAACGCCCTGCTTGACGGGATAACTTGAGAGATAGTGGTGACATGGGGGTTAGTGATCCTGATCAATCACTGCCTGAGTGTCATCATCACTCATAAAACCTTCTTTCTCAGCCAATTGAGCCTTCATATCCCAGAGCTTGTCCTCTAGCTCACAAAGCTCATCATAACGGCGTTTAGACAACACAACACTAGTTTCGCGACCTGACTTTTCGATAATCACAGGCTCAACTTAAGACGCATCCAAATATTGTCCAAGACGATTTTTTAATTCAGTTGCCGTAATATTCATTCGATACGTCTGATCATCTAGCCGTCAATAATTTAGCTATTTTAGCTGATATAGCTATTTTGACAACTCTAGTTTTCCTCTGCTTCTTCCGCTGACAAATAAGTGAACAATGTCTTTTCCGTTGCCTTTTTTGTCCCCGATGTTCCTGTCTTTTCAGCTTCGCAGGATGTGTCAGCGTGTGGGCTTCCTTCAGCTTATGGATGGCCACATGGGTGTAGATCTCAATCGTCGACAAGGCCGCAATCCCTTTGGGGAAGTGGCAGCGATAGCAATGGAATTGTCTTTACTCAGTTGGTTAGCAAGACTTTCCGCAGCCTTGTTGCCTGGGTCATCACGATCATATGCAATCAGTACACGCTCGATGCCTAATGATTTAAACAAGGCTAGATGATCGTCAGTAAACCCATTGGTGCCATAGCTACAGGTCACATTTTTAAAGCCATGACGCCAGAAGGTCAGCGCATCAATCAAGGCTTCACATAAAATCACTTCCTTGCTATGGGCTAAACCTGCCTCATTGAATACACCGTCATGATCACCCGGTAAATATAAATGCTTCGGTGTCCCTGCTCGCAAATTATCGAGCATTTTACGGCCGAAGGCATCAGGGTTGTTCAGTAGGGTTTCATGGTAGAAGTCGATTACTTGATTGAGTAATACCTGGTCACTCTGATCGCTTGGGAAGGTATCAAGCTGGCGCTTACCCGTAGCCTTTACCGGCTGGCTATGGGCGGCTAAAGAAGGATTGTCTTGTAGCAAGATTTAAACCGCGTGCTTAAAACTGACACCCTGGGTCTTCATCACCCAATCAATGACAGTCCCTGACTCACCGCAGCCAAAACAGTGAAACACATTCTTGCTGGGGCTAATCATCATTGAAGGGGTCTTGTCATCGTGGAAGAGGCAAAGCAGGGCGTAATCTTTGCCTTGTTTCTTTACCTCGTAGTCCTTGGTGCCTAACCAAGTCTACCAGCGAGACATCATATTTGATGCGTTCTAATTCTTCGTCTGGTATACGTGCCATAAACCAACTCCCCTTTAAATCCTGTCAAGATTTTTGCCGACTCTTTTAAGGAGCTATTTATATACTTACTAGGGGTGTTCATCAGCTCCTATCAGGAACATACTTTTATACTGCGGAGATGAATGCCACTAAGTTAAGGGATTTCAGATAAATAGAAGTACCCTAAAAACAGGGATATGAACAGTAAAATACGTCCCTAAAACACCTTAACTTAGTGGCATTCACTGCGGAGATCATTGATTATGAATATGGACTTATTACTGATGCCGCAAAGTGAAGATTTTCGTAAGCAGTTAGGGGGGCGAATCAAGTCTCTTAGAAAGCAGAAGCGTTGGTCTCAGAAAGAGTTAGCAGCCAAAGTCAATATCCGTTTCCAGCAGCTCAATAAATATGAGAGTGGCCTTAACATACCGCCTGCTGAGATGCTGATCACTTTGGCAGACGCTTTACAAATCACCGTTGATTATTTACTCACCGGCAACCCTGCTGACGAAACGCCACTAGGCAGTTCACGCCTGTTTAGGCGGTTTCAGGAGTTGGAATCGTTTGATCAGGGTGATCAAGATACCGTGATTAAGGTCATTGACGCTGTGATTACTAAACATCGTGTTGAAGGAGCGATGCTACCTGTCGACAAAGAGACAAATTAAGCGCTGACTAAGGGTGCGCGAACACCCAAAGCCAGCTAATTAAAATTACACCATCAACGGCAATTACAGCAGCTAAAAAAGGAGATGAGCGACAGGCTGTTGGCCTTTGAGCACCATCTCCAACAACAGCTACACGGCCAGGCCTTTTACCATGAGGCGCTTATGAACCTGATGACCAGTGAGGCGGAGCCTGATTCGGATACCTTGATTGGGGCGATGGTTTTTCAGCGGTGGTTGAGTGCTACAGGGCTAGAGCTTAAGCAATCCATGGCAATTTATCGAACCAAGCAATTACACGATAAGCGGGGCTAGTTGAT
>JBCBZU010000375.1:0-2876 GCA_039815165.1 Pseudomonadota bacterium | reverse complement strand
GTGCACGACCCCTGCAGTGCAAAGCACTGGGCGATAGCCAAGCGCCACCGCTTACTCACCATGCGCCCCTTGAGCGCAAACAGAGTTCTACTAATAAGGGACTGCCCATGCAGCTCAAAACCGCCATTGAAAACTTCTCTGGCTTTGCCATGGATGATGTCAAGGTTCACTATAACTCTAACAAGCCAGCGCAATTGCAAGCCCACGCTTATGCGCAAGGCAGTGATATTTACCTAGGGCCGGGTCAAGAACAACATCTACCTCACGAAGCCTGGCATGTCGTGCAGCAAAAACAAGGGCGGGTTAAACCTACCTTACAGCTTAAAAATAAAACCACTATTAACCACAGTGATACCTTGGAAAAAGAAGCGGATGTTATGGGCCACAAGATAGCCACTCATAGCAAAACAATACAACAGGCTGTTGTCCCACATGGCGGTAATAATGCGTCAAACCCTATGGCGAATGGCCCTGTTGTTAATCGTCCTGTTATTCAATGCAGGCGCAAGTCCCTGGATATATCACTGTTAACACCTCATTATCCTGAAGTCGAATTTTATATTTTACAAGATGGAAAATTTATTGCGTCCAATGAAAAAACCCCCTATCAAACAGTCTTGGAATGCTATCCAGTGCTTGGCCGGGATGAATGGATATGGGTGAGACTTGATCTCCTTAAAGGCACTGCAACAGGTTATCTGCGTTACGCTGAAGTGGATAAAAAAACCTTTACCCCATCCACAGTTAAGCAAAAAGTGCCAGGTGTTATCGGTTTTGACTCTAAAGTGACGCTGGCGCCGGGTGAGCAGCCCAAAAAAGCGCAGCCGATTAGTAGCGGCCTTTATACCTGGTATCAAAACCAAGCACTATTACTAGAAGCCTACCAGCATCTCAATAACGCAAAAACGGGCGAAACCGCGGCGCAAAGGCAACAAACTCAGCAGGATTTGGCCCTAGCCATATTACAGAGTTATGCCAAAGTGGCCAGTATTGCCACGCCCAATAAACGTTATTCCATGAAAAAGCGCCAGCAAGTCTACGGTAAACGCAAGCGTGTGGAATTTGACACATCGCCGGTTTTTGAAGAAGCGGGTACAGCCTATTATCGCAGTCATGGCACTAGGGGTAATTTATATCAGTGGCTGCAAGAACGAGTCAGTGGCGATTTTCCAAAAAATATAGGAACCTTAAAAGTCGTCGCTGATCCCTCATTTATCGATGTTGTACGGCGCAAATCGCCGCCACAGTTCAAGCGTGTCGATAATAAAACCGAGTCAGCTTCATCAGTAGAGCCAATGCCGCAGATTAATTTGCAGGTCAATAATCTAGAAGGGTTTGCCGACGCTATTAACGCACTCTATGCAGGGCTTGCCGCAGGCTATACCCCCCAAAATACCCTGCTGTTTGATTTTAGCGGGATGCAATGTGAACCCACCGCCATTGCAGAAACGATTATTGGACCGGCTAAAAACATCATCCGCCAGACTGCTGCTAAATCAACACAGCCTGATGCCTTAGATAAATACTTGGGCGGCATGATGATGCTGCAACACAGAGGTATGAATGTGTTTTTAATGTTTAATTTGGGCAATACCCCCATGGGTATCAAAGAAGGGGATATCGATAAGACAATGCAGTATAGCGGTCAAATGGTTGACCCGATCAGCATTAAAAAGTTTATGCTTGCTTATGAATCAGTGGAGAATATCCTCAAGGGCCAAGGGATAAAAATTGCGCAAACCACCGAATGGGATGAGGCCAAACAACAAAAAATGACCCTAAACAGCTTTCTCAAGAATAAGCACTTTTTAGCATTTTCAGCACTGGGGAAAGCAGATAAGTATACGCTACCCCACTACCAGCGAGTACATGCCGCCGGCATTGTCAGTTTATTGCAAGGCTTGCAAGCGATATCGGTCGGGGGCCTAAAAGGTGCTGTCTATGCTGGGCTGGATCATCTTTTTAACCACAAGGGCTTAACAGACTTACTGCGGGTTTCCTATCACCGGATGCTGGCGGCAATGGACTATGCGGTCACTGTGGCAAAGCAAGATGATATGGTGCAATTTTTAAATCAAATAGAATTTCTGCACGATCAGCTGCAAATTATTCTCGGGCTTGTTAAGCCTTATGTCCCGGCGACTGTATTTGAAAATGCACTGATTAAACAACTATTTATGACGCCGTGGAATGACAGTAATAATCAATCGGTTTTACCTCGCTATATTACTCAGCCTAATTCGGCTTATGATTATATTCCAGAAATGCTTACGATGGGCAATAAAGTCAGGCCCAAGGTTTATCACAAGCCCTCGGCAATGAATACGCTGTCAAGCATACTGGCGGCCACTGAAAAGCAGAAAGGCGACAACAGGCTTAATGTATTGGTATTGGAAAATACCTATTATGAATCCGTCGGTTATATCGATAAAATGAGTAAAAAGTATATGTCGGGCGCGGTTGATGTTAATGCCTATAATGTGTCAAGGCTTAATTCGGCTAAAAATATTCAGCGTGGCTCCGGTAATAATGGCAACAAAGATCCGCGATTTGATATTTTTATTTGCGAATCCCATCACAATGTAAACGAACTCGCTGAAGGCTATAAACAGGAGAATATTGTTGATCTTATTCGCCATTTATTGGATAAAAACCTGGTAGCCGATCGCTTTACGGTGGCGATGGATGGAACCATGAACTATATTCGCTCAGTTGAACTTCAGCAAATATTAACAGCCTTTAAAAAAGAAATTACATCGGGAAGACTGAACATCGCTTTTTTTAGAAGTGCGCAAAAATTCGATATGCTAGGTATGGATAACTACTATGGTGGTTATGGTGTAAGCATTAATCAAGACAATGCCTACAAAGCCTTT
>JBCBZU010000501.1:0-1650 GCA_039815165.1 Pseudomonadota bacterium | reverse complement strand
AATTCCCATTTTCGCCATCAGCTGGAAACAGATATAGAACCCTTTAAAGGCCTAACTCTGGGCCTGTTTTTTATTGCCATTGGCATGACCCTTAATATTCAATTACTGTTCGAAAACCCCCTATGGATTTTATTGCTGGTGCTCGCCTTAATGATTAGCAAGGCCACAGTGATTGCGACTTTGCTGCGACTGGCAAAAGTTGACTGGCGATCGGCTTTGCAGATCGGTTTAATGTTAAGCCAGGGTGGGGAATTCGCCTTTGTTATTATGGCGCAAGCGGGCGGATTAAACCTGGTCGCGCCGGATATTATCGCGACCGTTAATTTAGTCGTCGGTGTATCCATGGGTTTAACGGTGCCGCTGGTGGCTTTATTGGATGCACTACCCCAAAAAAGTACAAGTCAAGCGCAATCGTCAGCGCCACTGGCTATAGAACAAGAATCAGAGATATTAATTTTAGGCTTTGGCCGCTTTGCGCAAATCACCGGGCGTATTTTATCCGCCAACAATATTCCCTTTACCGCTCTCGATAACGATCCTGCCCATATCCAATTTATTCAGCGTTTTGGTAATAAAGTCCACTTTGGCGACATTATGCGTTTGGATGTATTACAGGCGGCAGGAATCGAAAAAGCACATATCGTACTCATTACCATCGAAAGTGGTGAAAAAGCCATTGAATTAACCAAAATGATCAAAGAACACTATCCTGATATTTATATTATTGCGCGTGCGTATAACCGCGTAAACTACCTAAAATTAACGGCAGTAGGTGCTGATAAGGTTATTCGAGAAATTTTTTCCGGCAGTCTGGAAGCGGCCCAAGAAACCCTGGCTAATCTGGGCTTTACCACCGGCCAGTCAATTAAAACAGTGGAAATGTTTAAACAACACGATGAGTTATTACTGGAACGCGCCCTTGAGCATCACGATGATCTCGATAAAGTGATTGAAATTGGCGTTCAGGGGCGCAGAGAACTAGAAGAACTATTTTCTCAGGATAAGAGTGAAATATCCTGAGCGTCTACACTTGTTCATAGCGTTCAACAAACAAATCATCTTGTTTCGATATTGCTATCCATTCCTGTAGTGCATTCAATGCCAATAGGGTATCCATATATTGCCTTTCTTCTTTGCCCACTACAATACCATAGCTGTAAAAGCGCATTGCGATTGGTGCGTAAAAAGCGTCGGCAATGGAGAAATTGCTAAATAAAAAATCGCCTTGTTGACCAAATTGTTCACGGCAGTCACGCCAGATTTGGCAAATGCGATCAATATCCATTTGCAGCGACTCCGATACAGTGTCCAAGGTGGTCACCTTGCGGCAGTTCATCGGCAGGGCATCTCTAAGTTCAGCAAAGCCTGAATGCATTTCACTGGTGACCGCGCGGGCAATGGCTCGACTGTCATTGGCAAGCGGCCACAGTGCCTTTTCGGGGTGTTGCTCGGCGAGGTATTCCGCTATGGCAAGGCTGTCCCAGATCATCTGCTCATTGGCAAACAGCAAGGGAACTTTCGCCGCAGCAGAGAGCGCTTGCAACTCGGCTTTACCTTCTTGAGTATAAATAGGGATTATTTTTTCTTCAAATTCAATGCCTGCCACTTTCATTAGTAACCAGATACGCAGTGACCAGGATGAATAATTTT
>JBCBZU010000492.1:0-1803 GCA_039815165.1 Pseudomonadota bacterium | reverse complement strand
GCCACGCCGCTGGCGGCTTCATCAAGCGTGGCCATCCCTATCACGGTTTTATTTCATACTATTTATGTGCATCAGGTACTGCTGGGCAACTATCCCATGTCGATCCGTTGGAATATGCACCGCTATTTACTCGGGCAAAGTTACTCTTTTTATCAAAACGAATTTGCCGGCAGAGTCGCCACTAAAGTACTGCAAACCGCACTATCGGTTCGTGAATCGGTGATGAAGGTATTGGATGTTATGCTGTTTGTCTCGGTTTACTTTATCGGCATGCTGGTTTTGGTCGCCACTTCTGACTTTCGCCTAACCGCTCCCTTATTGATCTGGCTGCTGGCCTACATACTCACTCTGGTGTATTTTATTCCGCGCTTAAGGGATATTTCCGCGAAACAGGCCGATGCCAGATCGGTGATGACCGGACGTATTGTAGACAGCTACACCAATATTAGCACCGTTAAACTCTTTTCCCATGCGCAACGGGAGTCCTCCTACACCAAAGAGGGCATGGAATTATTTTTGCAAACCGTCTATCCACAAATGCGCCTGGTCAGTCAACTGCAAGTCAGTGTTTGGGTGTTGAACTCCTTACTTATTTTTGCCATCGGCTCCCTGGCGATTCACTTATGGTTACAAGGCACGGTGTCTACCGGAGCCATTGCCGTTGCCATTGGTTTAAACCTGCGGCTTAACGGCATGTCCCAGTGGATTATGTGGGAAGTATCCATGCTGTTTGAAAATGTGGGCACGGTACAAGACGGTATCAATACCCTTTCGAGACCACGGGAAGTACAGGATCAGCCCGATGCCAAACCACTGCAGGTAAGCAAAGGCATGATTCACTTCGATCGAGTGCAGTTTCACTACGGTAAAGCAGAAGGCTTGTTTGACGATCTGTCCCTAAAGATTACTGCCGGTGAAAAAATCGGCTTAATCGGCCGTTCCGGGGCAGGCAAGTCCACCTTAGTGAATTTACTGTTGCGCTTTCACGATGTGGAAAAGGGTAACATTCTTATTGATAATACCGATATCAGCCTGATTCAACAAAAAAGTTTACGCGCAGCCATTGGTGTGGTGACACAGGATACCTCGCTGTTACACCGCTCTGTGTCAGACAATATACTTTACGGTCGACCCGATGCCAGCCATGAGCAGATGATTGAAGCCGCCAAAAAGGCCCACGCCCATGATTTTATCCAAGGCCTGGAAGACCCCAAAGGCAGGACTGCCTATGCAGCCCATGTGGGTGAGCGCGGTGTAAAATTGTCAGGCGGTCAGCGACAGCGTATTGCCATTGCCCGGGTACTGCTTAAAGATGCGCCTATTTTGGTACTGGATGAGGCCACCTCTGCCTTGGATTCAGAAGTGGAAGTCGCCATCCAGGAAAACCTCTACAAATTAATGCAGGGTAAAACCGTGATCGCCATCGCCCACCGCTTATCGACGATTGCCGCAATGGATCGTTTGATTGTCCTTGATGAGGGTAGAATTGTTCAGCAGGGCAGTCACGACCAGTTGATTCAAGCCGGCGGTATTTACGCCCAGTTGTGGTCGCATCAATCAGGGGGTTTTCTGGGTGAAGCGCAAAACCTGGATTCTTCGGTAAGCTACTCGTAAATATAATTTTTGGTGCCATTTTTTTTTACCAAGAATAGATCTTTGTTTGTAATCAAACTAAGGGTATCTCTAAACATTGGTCTTTTCCCGTGTTCTGCGAATGTCTGTGTTTAATGCGTTTAACGTTTAATCAGAAAACTTTGATTCTGAACAGAATATAGATATGAGACCTTTGCACGGAAGATGATT
>JBCBZU010000012.1:0-15390 GCA_039815165.1 Pseudomonadota bacterium | reverse complement strand
GTTAAAACCTTTTCACGCAAGCGCGTGGAAAAGTTGTCGCGTGGAATATAAAACATGCCTGAAACAAAGTTACCACCAGGGTCTTTGCGCATAAATAAGCGCACAAGATAGCGTTCATTAATCTGTGCAATGCCGATAACGGTCTGCTGTAGCTCTGCCACTGAGCTTTGGAATAATTCATCGCGGGGGAAGGTTTCCAGCACCTGGCGAATCACCTTACCATTATAACTGCTGATATTAGTGTTGATACGCTCGTAAATGGCGTCAACTTTTTCACGTACCACGGGGATATTGAGAACGCTGGCGCGGTATACGCCAGAGGTGTACAAACCAATAATATGATGCTCGCCAACAAGCTTGCCGCTTTTTTCATCGTAGGCTTTGATAGTGATGTGATCAGGATAGGCGCGACGGTGTACAGAGGAACGCAGCGGCAGCTTGCTAAAGGTAAGCAGTTGGGAGCTGGCTAAATTACGGCTCATATGCCCTTCTAATATGGTGACCTTAGCGGCATTGCTCTTTAATAAACCATAGGACTTTAGGCATTCTCGCTTTTTAGTGGCTGAGCCCGTATGCTCGATTTTATAGAAACCGTATCCCAAAAAAGTGAAGTTATTGACCATCAGCCAGGCTAAAAACTGTTTAGCTTCGTTTACCTCTGTTTTAGAGTGACGTTTTTTTGACCATTCAATATCATCTTGTAAGAGCTGTACTTCGTTCTGCATGGGGCTGTAGTCATCATTGACCGTCTTCACATCGTTGAGAGCTGAGCGAATAGCAGAGTTGACGGCTTTTATATCTTTTTGCTTAGTGACACGATCGATTTCAAAATAAAGAAAGGCTTCATTACCGTCTAAATGATAAGCTTTTGCAGAGGGTACAATTTCGGCCAGCGTAGAATGTTTAGCCCTTTTGGTAATCAATGCGGTATGTTTAACAGAATGAACCGTCAATCCACTATTGCTTAGTGCCATACGAATTGAATCCATAATGAAGGGCATATTACGGCTATGGACCATCACCACCGTATGGTCACAATGCCAATAGTTCTCTTTCACAGACGGGTTATATACCCTAATGAGTGCGCGACCTTTAAATCCCTCTATAAATTGATAGGCTTCATGGACCATGCCAAATACATCATCCAGTGAACGGCCGAGCAGTTCGGCCATAGGGTATTGTTCAAAGAATTCTTGGGTAAAGGCGGTGAGCATAGTCGATTGATCGCTCTTGGCCTTTGTTTGTATTAAGCGTTGAAGCTGTTCAATAAAATGGGATTTGTCGTTAGTCATGATCAGGCTGGAATCCATAATTGCTCCGGATTGATGTAGGATTTTTGCGCTAAGCTCTATCTTCTTTAGCATAGCGCAGACCTTAAAAGCGTCCAGTTTTCAAGGTCTTATATAGCATCGCAACAATCAGATAATTCAGGTATGATTGCCGCCTTTCGAAAGAATGCATCAGGGCTTCATAATACAGGCAAAGCCACAAAGTAAGGTAACTTTTATATGATAAATCTTTCCGCATTAACGGCGGTATCCCCAATAGATGGACGTTACAGCAGCAAAACCACTGGCTACCGCGCTATTTTCAGTGAGTACGGTTTGATTCGTTATCGTGTAGAGGTAGAAATTCGTTGGCTACAGTGTCTGGCTGCTCATCCCGCAATTGAAGAAGTACCCGCATTTAGCCCAGAGGCGAATGCTGCACTTGACAGGATAATCAACAAGTTCAGTGAGGCACAAGCGCTACGGGTTAAGGATATCGAAGCCACTACCAACCACGATGTGAAAGCAGTGGAATATTTTATTAAGGAAGGACTGCAAGATCACCAGGAATTGGATGCCATCAAAGAGTTTGTGCATTTTGCGTGCACATCTGAAGATATCAATAATTTATCCCACGGGCTTATGCTAAAAGCGGGTCGCGACTTGTTGTTATCGCAGCTTCGCGCCATCATCGATTCTATGGTCGATTTATCGCTATCCTGCTCGGATGTGCCGATGTTATCGCGTACCCACGGCCAGGCCGCCTCACCGACTACTGTGGGCAAAGAATTTGCCAATGTGATCGCGCGCCTGCGCAGACAGCTTCAGCATATCGAGAATATCGAGTTACTCGGTAAAATCAATGGAGCTGTGGGCAACTATAATGCGCACTTGTCGGCCTACCCAAATATTGATTGGCAAGCCAATGCCCAGTCGTTCGTGACAGGTTTGGGACTCGCTTGGAATCCATACACCACGCAAATCGAACCCCATGACTATATTGCTGAGCTTTTTCACGCGATCGCTCGCTTTAACACTATTTTGATCGATTTTAACCGGGATATCTGGGGCTATATTTCACTGGGTTACTTTAAGCAGAAAACCATTGCAGGCGAAGTCGGTTCATCGACAATGCCGCACAAGGTGAACCCCATCGACTTCGAAAACTCTGAGGGCAATCTCGGCCTGGCCAATGCCATTTTCCAACATCTTGCCGCAAAGCTCCCTATTTCTCGCTGGCAGAGAGATCTAACAGACTCAACTGTGTTAAGGAATATGGGAGTCGGCTTTGCTTATTGCGCTATTGCCTATGCGTCAGTGCTTAAGGGTATGGGTAAGTTGGAATTGAATAGACTGCGGCTGTCAGACGATTTAGACAGTTGCTGGGAAGTATTGGCAGAACCCATTCAAACCATTATGCGCCGCTACGGTATAGACGAACCCTACGAAAAACTCAAAGCCTTAACCCGTGGGCAACGGATTACGCCTGACATTCTCAGTGACTTTGTTGAAACACTTGGATTACCCGAGGATGCCAAGGCATCTATTCGCGCAATGACTCCGGCTAACTATATTGGCAACGCGGCATTCCAGGCAAAGCTCATTAAATGACAAAACAATTATTTGATTTGAAATAATTGCTTAGACAGCATAAAGGGCTGAACAATTTTATATGTAAGCTTTTTACGGGTTCTGCGGCAGCCCTCCCCTTCCCGACGACACAGACGCATTCACCGGTGCCGTTCAATCGCTCCACAGGGCATCCGAAGGCAACATCTGCCAAAGCAGCGCTGGCAACTCTGGTGGCGCCCGCCAGACCGGGGGCAGAATCCGGCTCCTAAGGACGCGACTAAGCCACCCGACTCACAACTGCCTTCTTGGGCTTCGCCGCCAGATCCCTGAGCAGTGCGCGCGCCGAGTCAGCGTTCAACAGGTACGGATTAAAATCCTTGGTGGTCGAGTAACGCAGATAGATCGCGTTATTCTCTGTCGTTGGCGTGGCGTAGTTCATTGACCACTCGGCCCAGGATCGGGCTTTGATCTCCATGCTCTCTATGACTTGCAAATCATAGTGACGCCTGTCGCCGATCAATTTGGCGAGCAACATATTGATTTGCGCGCGCGGGCCTTCAATCGTTTGTAGAAAGTACTCTTTATTGAAGGTCAACATCCCGGTAATACCGGCCGCAAGGTTATTGTCTTGAGCCTGATCAAGGATTTGTTTGAAGTCTTGCGACGACACGTCGGGGTTAGCCCGACTTGCGTAGGTGAGACTGATGAGAATGTGAGCATCCGAATGTATATCGTACATAGACTAAGTCCTCTTATCGACTAGGTATCAGCTGGCTTTGAGCAATCCGAACAGGCCGCGTTTTTTTACTGCGCTGTTTTTGGCTTCCTGTTCTTGCATTTTCGTTAGTGTTTCGATGAGCATCATAATCTGGCGTTTGCTCATTAGGTAGGGATTGAATTGACTTGCGCCTGAAAACTGCAGTGCTTTGTCTTTGTGGCGAGCAGTCGGGGTTAGATAGTTCATATCCCAGTGTGTCCAGCGGCGCTGGTCTATCTCACGTGTCTCAATAATCTGTAGGGAAAAGTGTCGCGGGTCTTTGACGAGTTTCCTTAACAATTCATTGATCAATGGCCTGCGACCTTCGATGCTTTGTAGAAAATAGTCATGGTTAAACACGAGCACCCCGGTGATGCCACGGCTGGAGTTGTTCTTCCGCGCCTGATCGAGGATCTTGTTCAATTCATCGTTATCGTTGTGCGTGTTGTAGCGGCTGATATAGGTCATCCGGATCAGTATGTGTTCCCCCTGTAGGAACTTTGCATTTTTCTCGGCAGCTGCCTCGGCTAAACTCATGTTAGGTCTCCTGATAAATTAAGTTTGGTGCGGTTTTTCAGGCGCAATGTCAATCGCTGACTAATTCGCCCGAAGTTGTTTTTCCAGCTTGGAGAGGTCGCGCGGCGCTTTGATACCAGCATCACGCAATCCGCGGATCAAGGCGACAAATTCCACCGCGCTGGTGCATTCCTCGAGGCGGAAAAGCCAATTCCAGGTATCGTCCAGCCCGCTTGAGGCCTCTATGATTTCAGCCAAGGCGGTGCGTACCTCATCAACAGAGAGGGGCTGGCTGATCGCCGGTGGCGCGCTGCTCATGTTCGCGATGCTATCAAGCAGCTTGTCTTCTCGGTGTTGCTCAAGGTCTACCACTCGCGCCTCGATAGTTGGCGCGTCTGATCCGGGTACGATTTTCTCAGCAGGCGGTGATTGAGCCGGCTGGGCACTCTTGATTTGCAAGTAGTCCATGCTGAGCAAAAGATCGACATATTGATCGATGCCGCCTGCATCGGCAAAGACCTTGCTCTTGTTGAGAGACGCTCGATATTCCTTAAGACTGCTTTTTCCATTAATCAAAATCAGGATATTGCGGGCCTCGCGCGGCAGTATCGGATCGTTTTGCTCCTTGAGCTCGCGAGTTCCCAGTGCGGTTTTCTGAAGAATGTCGTTTGGGTTTAGCATGTGATAATCCTCGCTATGCGCCAGTTAGTGACGTATCGGTGAGCAGTTGACAAGTTTAGTGGGAATTTCGGCAGTCACAGGGCGCGAGAATTCGAAGCCTTGCCCATGGTAGTGGCCTAATTCGGATAGTAAAGGTGTCCTGCTGCAGCGGTTGCGATCCTGCCGCTATGACCTTCAATCCCGTGTCATTTGCCATTTGTATTCTGTGTTCGGCGGCCTTGGGCGCAACAGGGATGACTTGCGATTTTGACACCAGTCGACGATTTATCTTTAGCGCGATTATCGGCATATCCATAAGGCTGCTCAATGTGACTTAGTCATATCCAAAATTATCCCGTATGCCCAGATCGGCCAGTTGGCGGACCAACATTAGGCTCTGTTATGCATTGTAAAACTCTGCGTTTCGGTAATTTCAGTCTCAATATAGCCCGGCCCTATTGCATGATCTGATGAACGCTGAAAACCTGCACCTGCGGCAAGCCGTTGCAACGCTACCTTGGTGGTCAGATAGTGCACCACTCGAACGAATTGCGGCTGAACTGTTTACTAGCCGAGCTGCCCATGAGAACGGGCCGCACAGCGGTGAGTCCGCTAACGCATCAGATTGTACGCTCTTGTCTTAGTGTCCAGCGCCAGGCCTCTATTGCGCGTGTACTCAGCGCAAGCATACTGGCTTTTCGAACGGCTGCATCAGTAGTATTCACTGCATTGCCTCATTGCAATCGAGAGCTATTCCATGCTGCGCAACCACGGTTAATCCATTGTCGGGAGCATTTGTTTTTATAATAAATAAAACTTTGCCACAACATGCTATTTAAAACTGTGACCAAGATTCCGAAACCGTGAGAAATGTTGTAAAGCGCGCCAAAGTGCGAGGCGATATTATGGCGACAATAATTAGTCGACATCCGCGATCATGGTCTATCAGTGTTATCTGACGGACAAATGTCGACCGGGGGTTACAGATCCTATATTATTTTTCCCAGGCTGTTTTTATTCGGGCTGTTTTTATCCAGGCTTTTTTTATTTAGGGTAAGTAAGACTCGCTCTGAGAGCAACCCAACTGAATTTTCTAGTTTTCCAGGATTATCTCTTTAGTATAAGACCACATGATACCACTCAACTATTCGCCACAAAGCGACCTTATATTCGATAAGCTACAACACCTGCCCTATGCTTGCTGGTTAGACAGCGGAAAACCTTACTCCCATTATGGGCGCTACGATATTATCAGTGCTTTGCCGCAAACCGTCATTAGTGTTGAGGGTAATACATCCAGTATTCAGAGTCTGGACCCCCATGGTAATGTGCTTAAATTAGACCGCTGTAACAGTGATCCTATTCAATGCTTACAGCAATACCTCAGCCATTTAGAAGCACCGCCCGAACTCCCCGAGAGCTGTCCATTTATGGGTGGCGCTATTGGCTACTTTGGCTATGACTTGGGCCGACGTTATATGAATTTAAGTGCTGGCAGGGAGAGCAGATACGGGCAGCGTGCCTTCCCCGATATGATTGTGGGGATATACCATTGGGCTATTATTCAGGACCATTTATTAAAACAGAGCTACCTGATTAAACTGCGCTCCTGTGGCGATAACCAGCTAGAGCATATACAGGCATGTCTCCAGGCCGAAGCCCCTCAAACTGATAAGCCATTTAGGCTAACTCAGCTATACCCCTCGATCACCAGGCAAGAATATTTAGCCCAAATCGATAAAGTGCACGAATATATATTGGCCGGTGACTGTTATCAGGTGAATCTTGCCCAACGCTTCCAGGGGCAATATTCAGGTAGGCCTTATTGGGCTTATCAACGCTTAAGACGGGAAATGGCATCCCCCTTTTCTGCTTATTTACAATTTGGTGAAAAGGCCATTCTCTCATTATCACCAGAGCGCTTTCTTGAGGTTAAGAATGGGAAAGTGACGACTCAACCAATAAAAGGCACAATTGCCAGAAGTGCTGATGCTGATATCGACCAACAGCGCGGTAAAGACTTAAAGCGGGACGATAAAAATCAGGCCGAAAACCTGATGATAGTCGATCTGCTGCGCAATGATCTAGGCAAGCATTGCGAACCCGGCAGTATTCATGTTGATGAACTTTTTAGCTTGCAGAGCTTTCCCAATGTGCATCATCTAGTCAGTACTATTAGCGGCCACTTATGTAATAAGTCCAGCAGTTTGGATTTACTGCGGGACTGCTTTCCCGGCGGCTCCATTACTGGGGCGCCTAAACTCAGGGCCATGCAGATTATCGACGAATTAGAATGTGGGTTTCGTGAAGTTTACTGTGGCAGCATTGGCTATATTGGCCTCAATGGTGATATGGACACAAATATCGCCATCCGCACGGTATATTGTGATGGAGCCAGGCTGTATTGTTGGGGCGGTGGCGGCATTGTCGCCGACTCACAGGCCGATTCCGAATACCAAGAAAGTTTGGATAAAATCAATAAAATTCTTTCGGTTTTAAGTTCCCTGCCCAAAACTGGACTATAGGCTCAAGTTGCTGTTACTCGCTTTAATCAATTCCATTTTTAAATCCTCATAGTCATCTACGGCGGGATAGTGCGAAAATTCCTCAATGACATTTTTCGGTGCCTTAAACAAGATACCCACGTCCGCTGCTGCCAACATTGTTTTATCGTTGTAGGAATCACCTACAGCAATGGTGCGGAAACACAAGCTCTGTAATGCCAGAATCGATTGGCGTTTGGGATCTTTCTGCCGCAATCGGTAATTGAGCACTCTGCCATCACTCGCGAGTTCCAGCCGATGACAGAGCAAGGCAGGAAAACCTAACTGGCGCAGTAGAGGTTGAGAGAATTCGTAGAAAGTATCCGATAGTATAATGACTTGAAATCGTTCTCTGAGCCAATGGATAAAGTCACTTGCTCCCGGCAGTGGCGACAAGCTTGCTACCACTTCCTGGATCTCGTTAATGCCTAAATTGTTCTCGTCCAAAATGCGCAGACGCTGCCTCATCAGCACGTCATAATCGGAGATATCTCTGGTGGTTGCTTTAAGGGCCTCGATTCCGCTTATGTTCGCAAACGCTATCCAAATTTCAGGAACCAGCACTCCCTCAAGATCTAAACACGCAATTTCCAAGTTTACTTCTCAACCTTAAAAAGTGGAAACTTACCTTTCGCAATATGGGAATGCAAGCGCTTTATATTTCGACTGAGTTTTTATCCTTAGGATTCATTCGCCTTGGTTAAGCGGTAGCGGCCAAGCTGTGGATAAGTTGTGAAGTTTTCACGTGAAACATATAACTTAACCCGTAAAACCAGACCCTAGAAATCACTTTAGGTTATCTAAAAAATCTTTCGTAAGACATTGATAAAAAACAATAAAATACTAATTGTTGTGCTGGGCGCTGAGCAAAACTACAACATGTAGTATATTTAGCATCCACAATGATTGTTAATTGCTCAAATGTTTCACGGCCTTATTGGCAACAGAAATAAGTAAAATACAAAATGTTATTTTGATAAAAATAAAGCTATTGATATTATCTCGCCCTATATCTTACTCAAGTGGAATAATAAATGAGAATTACCCTGGTTAAAAAAGTACTCGCGGACGGTTCCCCCTGCAAGAAATGCGCAGAGGTTCTATCAAAAATGGAGGCAGCCGATCAGTTACGCTTTATCGATGCAATCGTTATCGCAGATGAGGCCGATAAGTCTAGCCCCGGAATGATTTTAGCCGCTCAACACAAGGTGAATCGAGCCCCTTTTTTCATTGTGGAAAGAGACGGCCAACAAGCAGAGATTTATACCGTCTACTTTAAGTTAGTCAAAGACGTACTTGAGGGGCTTGATCTGGATTCGGTTTAGATCTGGAATTGGGCCATTGCCCCTAGTTTGTTGGCGTTGCTTTCCAAAGGCTAACCTCACCTGTCTCACCGCTGACCTCACAGGTAACTTCAAAGGT
Organism: Pseudomonadota bacterium; assembly: GCA_039815165.1. Classification (GTDB taxonomy): domain Bacteria; phylum Pseudomonadota; class Gammaproteobacteria; order Pseudomonadales; family Cellvibrionaceae; genus CANLBN01. Next base: position 6,652 of record JBCBZU010000012.1, on the reverse strand, counting down.
TTGCGCCGGACTGGACGCAGTTGCTACGGTTTCGTAATACAGGAAAATTTTGTAGAGGTCATCAGATGGGACAAAGCGACTCTCTATCATATTGGCATCCCAGCTTTTACGCACTTTGACCGTTTGATGCAGCTTTTTTTCGCAGAAACCAATTGCTTCGCCAATGGAGCGAAGATGATTTTTTTTTGACTTGAAGGTTTCTAAGGGTTCGAGATTTGCGTAAATGGCGTCCAGTGACGCCTTTTTTTCAGCCGCCTTGAGAGCGGCTAACTCCTCTTCGCTTGGTCCCTTGAGTATTTCAACGATATGTAAAGTGCCCAGTATAGAACCATTAACCAACAATAAGGCAGAAATGCCTATAATTAATAAGCTTTTGCGAGACATTATTACGCAGTATATGATGATTGTTTAGAGAGATAATTTATCAACTGTCACCAATAAGTTTAGTCAATAATTTATAAAGGGGAAGAATTAAAAAAAGATTGGGGTCAGGATATAGACCTGCACCCCATTTTCTCTGTAATCGCTTAATATCGCGGTAACTGTACATCCTGGAATAGATCATCCAACTCCAATTTGGAGGTACAGCTAAACGCTTCTTCAACCATATTGCGGCTGAGGTGAGGTGCGAAACTTTCAATAAATTCATACATAAAGCCACGAATAAAGGTGCCTCGGCGAAAGCCAATCTTGGTAATACTGGGCTTAAATAGCGCGCTGGCATCCAGCGCCACTAAATCAGTATCCAGTTCTTCACTAAAGGCCATCTTAGCAATAATGCCAACACCCAAGCCCAATCTGACATAGGTTTTAATGACATCCGCATCCGCTGCAGTAAACACAATCCGAGGTACAAGACCACGCTCCATAAAGGCCTCATCAAGCTTGGAACGCCCTGTAAACCCGAAGACATAAGTGACTATGGGGTGCTTGGACACTTCTTCCAGCGTGAGTTCTGAAAGTTGGCAGAGGGGGTGATCCTTTGGAACGACGATCGCCCTATTCCACTGGTAGCAAGGCATCATAATCAAATCGCTAAATAACTCCATTGCTTCGGTGGCAATGGCAAAATCCACTGTGCCGTCGGCCGCCATTTCAGAGATTTGCATGGGCGTGCCCTGATGCATGTGCAAGGCCACCTCCGGGTAGCGATCGATAAAGCCTTTGATGACCTTTGGCAATACGTAGCGGGCTTGGGTATGCGTCGTCGCCAGGGAGAGACTGCCTTTTTTGTCATTGCTGAACTCTTGAGCGACTTGTTTGATGCTCTCAACTTTTCGCAAAATTTCACCAGTAGTCTTCAAAATAGCTTCACCAGCCGGCGTAATACGGGTTAAATGCTTGCCACTACGGGAAAAGATTTCTACACCTAATTCATCTTCCAGCAGTCTAATTTGCTTACTAATCCCAGGCTGGGATGTGTACAGACTTTGTGCGGTCGCTGATACATTTAGGTCGTGATGAGCTACCTCCCAAATGTAACGCAATTGCTGAAGTTTCATGATGCCTCCGAAGAAGGTGGTTTGTTATAAAAATATAAGTAAATATTCTTTTCCAGAATAGTTCTAATTCGTTATATTTGCCAATAATTTCTGCACGTTTATTATGACAAATCTATATTTCTATAACTTTAGACTATATCACAAGCAATACAATGGATTTAACCTATCTAATTTATATCTGCGCAGGTGCCTTCGTCGGCATTGCTGTCGGCATTACCGGTGTTGGTGGCGGGTCTTTAATGACGCCATTGCTGTTGTTATTTGGCTTTCCCCCCAATGTGGCTATTGGAACGGATCTTCTGTATGCAGCAATTACTAAGTCCAGTGGTATAGTTGCTCACCATAAAAACAATAATATCGATTGGCGGCTGGTAAAAAGAATGGCGCTTGGCAGTGTCCCTGCGGCTATCATAACCTCGATACTGCTGAAGTTATTCTTCAACGATGCCAGCGAGTATAGCCATATCTTGACCCTTGCTCTGGGAATCATGCTGGTATTGACCTCTTTTGTGCTTTTTTTCCGCCAGCGCTTGAAAGAGCAAGCCTTTGATAATCGCGGAATTATAGGCATTGCCCACCAGCATCCAGTACACTTTACGATTATTATGGGTTTTATTATTGGCGTTTTTGTAACGCTCTCTTCTGTTGGGGCTGGCGCCATTGGTGCCGCCGTATTAATGACTTTGTACCCTCATCTATCAAGTCATAGAGTAGTCGGCGTCGATATTGCCCATGCAGTGCCATTGACCTTTATTGCTGGCTTCGCACACCTATGGCTGGGTAACGTAAATTTTATGCTGTTAGCGTGCTTGTTGATTGGTTCATTGCCCGCTGTTCACTTGGGTGCTCAACTGGGCAAGCGTATACCCAGCCGCATTCTACAACCGGTGTTAGCGTCTATCTTAATGGGGCTTGGTTTAAAGTTTGTTTTCTTCTAGAGCGGGAAAGATTAGGGTCGTTTATCGACTAAACTGGCAAAAAACTTACCATAGCTGCATCTGGTTATGGTTGTTATCCGCTGGCGGAGGAGGAAACAGATGGGGAACCATATAAATTGGTACTTTAGCATTGTTCACTATTTTATTGGCTACACTCCCTAGATTACTGTCTGAGTGTATGCCTGTCGAATGACTGCCAAAGACGATCAAATCTGCCTGACAATATTCAGCCGCTTCAAGAATAACCTGTACCGGATGTCCTGTTTTGACGATAACTTCTCCCAAGTCAAGAGATCGATAGTCGCCATCGACATACTCATCGGTCAAAACATCAATTAACTGAGATTTGACCTCTTGCACCATAGCATCAAGACCGGTGGTGGTTATTGTTCGCGTAGTCGCAGGATTAACATATGCGTGAAGTAGTGCGTGCCCCAGATTGCCAAGGGGCTCGATGGCATGCACAACCACCAGTTTGGCATCGTATTGCTCAGCGAGTTCCGCTGCATGTTGCAGTAACTGGTGCGTAGAAACGCTGAAGTCAGCCGCTAATAATACGGTTTTAATCACAACACATACCTAAATACTGACAAATTATGCCCTAGGTGATTCCGCTGCTCGCCATCTCACAAACAGGCTTACTATTTAGAATAGCAACTATTTTACTTAAGCACAGCCCCTTAATAGACGGATTGGTAATATCAGATGAACATTTAGACGACTTTAATCGGGCGGTACTGAGCTTTAAACGCTGTTAATCGCGACAGTCTAAGTTTAATCTCGACAATATAGGATGATATAAGACAATATAAAGAGTTGCTAAACAGACTTATTGCAGGTTCGCGCTTTCAGCAGCGCAATAGGTTTTATAAAGGCGGTGCATATTCAAGGGGAATAAGAAATTTTTTTAAGCATTAATGGGCTTTAAAGAACGTGATTCAGGATTACTTTCGGTAAGCACTAAATAGATTCATTCGCAACACCGTGAGGCACATGACCTGTGGCCACATGTTCTTTAGCCGAATCACAATGGAGTGGCTGATCATCAAAGAACACGTCTGCGCCATAGGCTTTTAAAAATTCCCCTTTTGGCAAGCCACCTAGAAACAGGGACTCATCAATTCTAACGTTCCAGGCGCGCAAGGTCCGTATTACTCGCTCGTGGGCCGGCGCGGAGCGTGCTGTTACCAAGGCTGTGCGAATGGGACAATCACTACCTGAAAATTCTGATTGAAGCTTGTGTAGCGCAGCCAGAAAGTCTTTAAATGGTCCACCGGATAAGGGGGTCTTAGCCGCGTTTTTTTCGTTTTGTGTAAAGGCATCCAAGCCTTGCTGTTTAAAGATCCGTTCAGCCTCATCGGAAAATAATACCGCATCACCGTCAAAGGCAAAGCGAAGCTGCTCTTTATCATTGACACTTTTGGAGGGCAGCAAGGTGGCCGCCGCAATGCCCTGCCCAAGGGCTCTTTGTACATCAGCCGCATCCAACGATAAAAACAAATGGCAGCCAAAGGCTTCGATATATCGGTAAGGGCTTTCTCCGCCACTAAAAGCCGCTCGGGTAATACTGAGTCCGTAGTCTTCAATGGAGTTGAATATTCGCAGTCCAGTGTCGGCACTGTTGCGCGACATCAGTACAATTTCCACCCGTTGCTCTTCTAGTAGTTCATTCAATCGCAGCAGCTTCTGCACCAGTGAAAAAGCATCGCCAGGCTTGAGCACGTCGGTCTCCCTCTCAATTTGGTAGGCTGAGTAAGCCGCAAGTCCCTCTTCCGTAAACACCTGGTGACTGTCACTTAAGTCAAACAGAGCTCTTGACGATATCGCAATAACGAGTTTTTTTGCTGTAACTGGATTCATGGATTTAAAATAATTGCTTCGTTTACTAACGGGGCACTTGAGAAGAATACACTGTCATTTCAAACACGCTGTCAATACGTCCTGGTACACTCTACGTCGGCTCCTGCCTCCGAAGGTTTTTTTGCTTGGCATTTTTCGTGTAGTTGATAAAAACTGAATAGATTACTGTTGCACACTATAGCAGATTCAGCCTGTTCCCATTATATCGACCAATTGTTGCTTGTAGGGAAATAGACCAAAGGTACCACCGGTATGTATAAAGACGATATCCCCAACGCCTCGATAACGACCGGCTTTGATGTCTTCTAATAGTCCGTGAAAGGCCTTGCCCGTATACACCGGGTCAAAGAGCACTCCTTCTTGCCTGGCCACATCACAGATGGTCTGCATAACCGCAGCCGACGCAAGCCCATAGCCCTCTCCAACATACTGGTCATTAGTCGCCACTTCAAGTTCGGGTAGCACAAATGAAAAAGCCTTGGGGAACTGCTCTGAAAATTCCTTTAAGTCGGACTTTACTTTGGCTTGAAAATAATCCTCGTCATCACAAACTGCCATACCTAAGACCTTGGACGATAAAGCAAAAACCTGATTCCCCAAGCTTAGGCCTGCCTGAGTGCCTCCTGAGCCTGTCGCGGTAACAATCCATTCTGGTTGAATATTATGGCGTTGAAAATCGGCTTTCAGTTCCTGACAGGCTGCCAGGTAACCCCAAACGCCTATACCGTTACTCGCACCAGTAGGAATAATATAGGGCTTATAGCCCTTTTCACGATAGTGCTCAGCGGTTGACTCCAAAAGGGTATCAAGTTCTTGCCGATATTGTTGTTCCGGCACACAACTAATGCGGGCGCCGGCTAAATAATTGAGGAGTAGATTAGCGTCTGCTAAACCCTCAGCAAGGCCTCGCAACACTAAATGAACAGGAATACCCAACTGGGCGCCAGCAAAGGCGGTAGCCCTACAGTGATTGGATTGAAGTCCACCACAGGTGATCAACAAATTATAGCCTTGTTGTCTTGCATTAAAGAGTGTAAATTCTAGCTTGCGGACTTTATTACCACTGAGCAAAAAGCCACTAAGATCATCTCGTTTAAGCCATATGCGAGGTCCTTTTAATGCGGAAGAAAGACGATCAAGGGAGTGAAATGGCGTCGGGAACGACGCCAATGAAAGACGCTGGGGCCAGTTGACTGGCAAGCTCACCATTAACTCCGCTGCATTTTTTAGATGCCCTTAATGGTTCCTTTAGGCAGTACCGCATGGAGAGAGAGTTTTTGAAATTTCAACTCCATGTTATTCGCAACTTCCAATACCATGTAGCTGTCATCTACCTTCACAATCTTGCCCAATACGCCTCCTGTTGTGACGACTTCATCACCTTTGGAGAGGTTTTCCATTAAATTTTGATGTTCTTTTTGACGCTTGCGCTGTGGCCGAATAATCATGAAGTACATCAGCACAAACATACCACCAATAAGCAGCAAACTTGCAAAGCCGTTACCAGTGGGGGTCGCTGCATCTTGTGCTTCAGCGTAGGGAATAAAAATAGACATAAAGACCCTTCTCTTTTTGTTTTGTTACTGTATGAAAAGAGAAGCCACTCTAACGGTTTTGCGAGCGTCAGGCAATGGTCTTTATGTTGGAGCTCTTACTTGGTGACTTAAACGTAATCTCTATACACCTTGCGGAATACACTAGGCGACAAGTTTGTCCAACGCTTAAAGGCATTGGTAAAGCTGGTTCTGTCGGAAAAGTCTAGGTAGTTAGATGTACTCTCGATATTCATGTCTTTTTTCAGTAGACAATCAATCGCTTTATTGAAGCGTACCAAGTCTCTTAAAGCGGCAAAGCTGATCACTTCTTGCTGCAACCTTCTCTGCAGGGTGCGCTTTGATAAGTTCATATCAGTAGCCACATCCTCAATATTTAAAGCTTCACGACCGATACGCTTTTGGAGAACATCAACCACTTCTCCAGCAACGCCATCAAGCTTAGGAATGTAGGCTTTTTCTTTTATTTCTTCGAAATCGCAAAAACCGATTTCAACAAACTGTTTTTCAGGTAGTGTACTGCTCTCAATCATCCTGAGGTTCCTCCAACCGACTACAAGGCTCTGATTAAATAATTATATTTAGAGTCTGTACCAGCACTCGTTGGCGTTATTATATGTGGATGCGCATAAAGCACCAGAGGTAATTAGCGCCATTTATTGACGAAAATTAACTATCGGATTGACGCCGATGTTTGCCGCCCTCACGGCGGGCATGACCGCTCGCAAGCGGTTGGGGATTGCGATCCGCGCCGTGGCCGTGGCGGCCTTTCTGATGGTGCTGTTCGGGCTGGTAGGAG
>JBCBZU010000124.1:0-6338 GCA_039815165.1 Pseudomonadota bacterium | reverse complement strand
GCCATGATAATGACGGTGACCGATACCTTTGGGACAGCCATATTTATGTGAGTAAACGGCACGTTGGCCACCTTTACTTAGGCGATACTGACCGCTTTCGTACCGATAAAGCAAGCGGTGAGTTTATTCCGGCCGCCCCTACCCGTGATGCTCTCTCTAACGAATTTATTTTGCGCAGAAATTTAGCCCGGTTAGAAAATCAATTTGCCATAGATCTTAACGGAGATGGTGTGGGAAAAATTAAACCGAATCCACAGGATACCGATGTAAGGCCGGAAATTTTACAAGCCCTGGAAGGCCTGGAAGTTTACTATGGTATTGATTTTAGTAACAACGGCATAATAGGCAAGGTGGACCTTGTCGATATACTGACCTTTATTCATGGCTTTAAAGACCAGGCCGGCATTGATTTGTTATCGCGACCGAGAATTTTTTAGCCCTGGTCCGGACATCGCTAGGGCTTAGCCGTCCACAGTTGACCGTTAAAAAGCTGGTTGCTGTGGGCGGCTGGCGCTTAGCTGTCAGCTTACACCCGCATGTTACCGACACCCAAGGCACTGCTCCGCCTGTAGTACAAATCATCAACACAAGCCATCAACACCAACTATCGATAGATAAGCGGTCCACAGGGATTTACCCGGAAAAATCCAGTAAACCCGCCACTGCTTCTTCGTATATACTAATAAACTCTCTATTAACCCGATGACTGACAACATTATGAGCACAGCCACTACTGCCGCCCACGCAAGTTTTGAATTACTCCGCAGCCAAACCTTAGAGGCCTTAAATATCACCATAAGCGAGTACCGCCACCATAAGACGGGCGCCCAGCACATTCATATGGATGCCGATAATGAGGAGAATGTCTTTCTGGTTGCCTTGCGAACCGTTCCCGAAGACTCCACGGGGGTTGCCCATATCCTTGAGCATACGGCGCTCTGTGGCAGCAACAAGTATCCCGTTCGCGATCCTTTTTTTATGATGATTCGCCGCTCGCTGAACACCTTTATGAATGCATTTACCAGCTCCGACTGGACCGCTTACCCCTTCGCCAGCCAAAACCGAAAAGACTTTGATAACTTGCTGGATGTCTATCTGGACGCCGTGTTTTTCTCGCGCTTAGACCCCCTGGACTTTGCCCAGGAAGGCCATCGCATCGACTTCTCCGAAAGCGGTAATACCGACAGTCCGCTGGTGTATAAGGGGGTTGTCTATAACGAAATGAAGGGCGCGATGAGTTCTGTTAGCTCACAACTGTGGCAGACCATCAATAAATACCTCTATCCCACCACCACCTACCACCACAATAGTGGCGGTGACCCGCAAGTGATTACCGACTTAAGTTATGACCAGCTTAAACAGTTTTACCAAAGCCACTACCACCCCAGCAATGCGATTTTTATGACCTTCGGCACTATTTCCGCCAAAGAGCATCAGGCAGTCTTTGAAGATCGCGCCCTCCAGCATTTTGATGCCTTACAGGAGCAAATATCAGTACCCCCTGAAAAGCGTTATTTTGCGCCCATTCGGGCAGAAGAAGCCTACCCCTATTCAGCTCAAGCCGGCGAAGACCCGGAGCAAAAAGCCCATATCGTGATGGGGTGGCTACTAGGCCCCAGCATAGACTTAAAAGCCAATTTGGAGGTGGATTTGCTATCCACTGTACTATTGGACAATAGCGCCTCCCCACTACAGCATTTATTAGAAACCACGGATTTAGGCGCCTCACCTTCGCCTCTGTGTGGCGCCAGCGATTCACAATATGAAATGCTGTTTATGTGTGGCCTGGCCGATACCAATGTTAAACATACGCAGGCCTTTGAAGAGGCAGTCACTAAAACCCTAGAGACCATAGTGGCAGAGGGCCTGCCCCAGGAACAAATAGAGGCTGCCCTGCATCAATTGGAACTTCAGCACCGGGAAATTGGTGGCGACGGTTATCCCTATGGACTTCAGCTTATTCTCAATGGATTGTCCGCGGCCACTCACCGGGGCGATGTATTGGCTTTTATGGATTTAGAGTCAGCGCTTTCCAGTCTGCGCGAGGCGATACAGTCAGCCTCTTATATCCCCGAATTAATTCAGCGCCTGCTGCTGAATAATAAGCACCGCGTCACCCTAAGCTTGCGGGCGGATAGTGAATTCCAGCAACAACAAATTGATGATGAAGTCGCGCGACTGGCCGCGATCAAGTCATCGCTTGGCGATACCGATAAACAATCCATCGTTGCACAGGCAATGGCACTGGATCAGCGTCAGCAACAACAAGACGACGACAGCATTCTGCCCAAAGTCACGCTTAGTGATATTCCTAAAACCGTATCGCTACCCCTTGGCGAGCACAAATCCTCAGGCTCGTATGCCATCAAGCGCTACCAGGCTGGCACCAACGGTATTAGTTATCAACAGTTAGTCTGCCACTTGCCCAAGCTGAGTGATGAGCTGCTTAACACAGTTCCCTTTTATACGATGTGCTTAACCGAGTTGGGCATCGACAGTGCAGACTATCTTCAAGTCCAACAGCGACAGTCGCAAACAGTGGGCTCGATTTTTTGTTACTACAATTTGAAAAACCACTGTGATGATGCACAAAAGCTGGTTGCCTACCTAACGCTTACCGCAAAATCCCTCAATCGCAACCAGCAAGCCATGTCCCAATTAATGGCTGATACCCTTGAACAGGTACGCTTTGATGAAAGCGATCGACTCCAGGAGTTAATCACGCAAACACGCATTGGGCGAGAGCAAAGCATTACCGGTAACGGCCATGTGCTCGCCATGCAAGCCGCCAGCGCCAACTGTAATCCCACCGCAAAACAGATCCACTCGCTGATGGGCTTGGGCGGTATACAAGGCATAAAATCTCTGGAAGAAAATCTGCAAAACGGGCACGGTGCCCAGTTTCAAGAACAACTGCGGGCACTTCATCAAGCCATCAGCGAAGCCAACAAAGACTGGTTAATCGTTAGCGAAGCCGAGGTCGCGGATGCCTATCTTGAATCCCTTGAACACACTTGGAAAACCGTCATGGCCAAACCCTGCCAACATCAGGCATTGGATATTGACAGTGAGCAATACTCACCCTTAAATCAGGCATGGATAAGCAACTCCCAAGTGCATTTTTGTGCGAAAGCCTACCCAACGGTGGCAACGAACCACGGAGACGCCGCGCCTTTATCGGTATTGGCCGGCGTGCTACGCAATGGTTTTTTACACAGGGCTATTCGCGAACAGGGAGGCGCCTATGGCGGTGGTGCTGTTCAGGACAATGGCAGCGGCAGTTTTCGGTTTTATTCCTATCGGGATCCGCGTATGGCCGCAAGCCTTGATGACTTTGATCAATCCATTCAGTGGCTGTTCGATAAGGCCATCAGTGCGCAAAGTATAGAAGAATCGATTTTGGGTATGGTCAGCTCACTGGACAAACCGGGATCACCCGCGGGTGAAGCAAAGCGCGAGTTCCACGCCACCCTCACAGGGCGCACAGCAGAAAAAAGAATGGCGTTTCGTGAGCGCCTGCTCAGCGTCACCGCAGAGGATTTGCGCAGAGTGGCTGCACACTATCTCAAACCAGAGAAAGGCTCAGTCGCCGTGCTTACCGGCAATCATGGGGCAGATGAGGCGAAACACTTAGGCCTGGATATTATTACGCTTTGATAAGCTAAGGCAAAGAAATAGCAAACACGCCACCCCCAAGACTGCCCCCATTGGCAAGCGCTATATCACCTTTACTCTCACCTTTGCGGTGAAATAGCGCAATATTTTTCGCGAAAAACAAGCCCAGTTGAGTGCTCTCTGTGGCCGCTTTATTTTGATGAGCCTCCAACACCGCATCAATCATAAACTCGGGGAAGCCATCACCGTCGTCCTCAATACTGATAATTAATTGTTCATCTTTGACTTTGGCAACTAAATTAACCTTTGTTTTTGCATAGCGAGCCGCGTTAATTAACACATTGTGAACGACATTACCAATCAGCTCGTTATCATAAAACCAAGCCAGGTCCTGGTCACAATCAATCGTCAACTCGATGGATTTTGTTTTAAATAGCACATCATTGCGCGCTACCTGATCTTCAAAGGTATCGTAGACATAGTTTTCATCCAGATTGAAGGGGAGTTTTTTTTGCTGAAGTCGATAGATATTCAGCAACTGTATTAGCTCTGAATGAATACGCGAGGCCTCATACTGCAGAGTGGAAAAATGCTTATTTTGTTGTTTATCGCTGGGAGCGGCAGCCGCTATCATCTCCTCCAGTGAATTGAGCAACATACCGAGAGAATTCTTCATGTCGTGCACGCTGGATGCCAACACCATTGAAAAATCCAGCTCACTTGATGATGATGAATCCTGCTGATCGCGATCGCCATCATTGAAGTCAGACGGTTCAAACATAATTACTACCCTTCTCTACCGCTGGTAAGTGATGACAGCATGCCTTGCAACTGATGAAAACGCATATATTGGTTGTCGTTACTGCGAATATTTCGTTTAACATTTTCAAAAATGGATAGACATTGGTGAACATACTCATCCTCAACGCCATCATTTTTCATCTTGCCGATAATGGTTTGCGCCAGGTTTAACTTAATGCCCAAATAGCGAGGGAAACGCTTCTGTACCCTGATGAAATACTTCATTGCTGCATCATATTTTTGGGCTTTGTACGCGTCTATACCTTTTTTATTGATTTTGGCAAGTACTTTCTTACCGTGTTCACTGACGGGTTCAGACAACAGTGGATCTATTTTTTCCAAAGCCGCTTGATTGTCTTTATAGACTTCGACCATGGTTTGTAACTTCTCATGGGCGGCAACATAGTCTTTACTGGCAAGCTGGGCATTCACAATCTCTATTTCTATATCGATACTGACAGTCGCACCCTGTTCGATACTGTCTTTAACAATATCCATTAACTCATTAGCGCGCTTTTTATTGCCCTGCAATGCCCATAGCTGGCTTTCAATAAGTTGCGAGGTTATCTTTAAATCCGGTTCAACCTCCGCTTTGTCATCAAGTTCCGCTAACACGCGAATGGCCTCTTTATTAAAGCCATCGGCTTTAGCGGGATCACTGTCGTGCAAACGCGCAACAGATTTAGCAAAACTGATTTGATTTTCAGCGGTATCGTGACAGGAATTGACGCCATATTTTATGGTTTTACGGTAGGCGTGAGCGGCGACTTCCGCATCGCCGTTCTCTAAGGCCGTTTTTGCAAGCGTGACTTGTCGACCAATGGACATCGGCGATATCTCTACCGCCTGCTCGAGAGTTTTTTGTAAACGCTCCTGGTCTTCTAAAGCAGATAGCGCTACCGTCAGTGCATCATAGGCTTTCATGCAACTGGGGTTAGCCTTAACAATATCGTTAAGCCATTTCACCGCCGTTACATAATCGCCCTGCTCAAGTTTAACTTTTGCCAAACCCACTTGCGCCCAGTCTAATGCGCGCACCTCTAAAACAGAGCGATAGAGCTTTTCTGCTTTATCAAACTGCTTTTGATCCATATAGACTTCTGCTAATAACTTCTGACAGTCCATACTGTAACGTGAATTTTGTTTAATTTCTTCCGTCAGTAGCGCTATCGTATTATCGGTATCGTCAAGCTGGATACTGTCGTAAATAGACAGCATTGTATTGCGCTTATTCAATAAGCGCGATAAGCGCTGATGAATCACTTTTGTGGTAACCGGCTTGGTAAGATAGGCATCTGGCTCGCAGTCATAAGCCGACATAACCACATTGCGACTGGCCTCTGCGGAAAGAAGAATAAATATATCCTGCGGTTTAAGCAGCTCGTTAACTCTCAACTCCTCTAGCAGCTGCTGGCCATTTTTGCCCTGTCCGAGGTTGTAATCACAAAGAATAAGGTCATAGTGGTTCTTTTTACAAAAAGAATAGGCGGCTTCACCGGAAGCGACACTGTCTATATCCCGAAAACCCATTTCGTACATAATCTTACTCAATGTGCTCCGAAAACTGTTAAAGTCATCGGCAATCAGCACATTGAGATCAGCATAGGGAAAATTAGACATAATCAGCAAAACCAGATCAATACTGGAAAACTCAGTTGGGTCGCTCGCAAGGGGATAAGCATAGTGAGGCCTCTGACAGAATTAGGTTTTTCCCAGGCCTGAAATAACACCGCTGCGGACGCCGTAGGCATCCAGGCACCGTGTAAAACCGTAATTGTTTAATTGCAAATGATTGTTCACTTACTACCCAGTTTAGAGAAAAGAATACACTGTTATTTCAAACCTTCGGAGGCAGGAGCCGACGTAGAGCGTACCAGGACGTATTCACAGCGTGTTTGAAATAACAGTGTATTCTTTTCAAG
>JBCBZU010000093.1:0-6992 GCA_039815165.1 Pseudomonadota bacterium | reverse complement strand
TGGGGTGCCGTGGCTATCGGCAATTGCCTGGAGTCCGTGTAGCGCTACGGGGATACCAATGTTGTGCAGCAGCCCGCACAGATAGGCGTTCTCGACGTTCTGGCGGCAACAGCGTGAATGGCCGCCAGAGGCTAACATACTGTTCATCAAAAAACGCCCTATACGTCCGTTGCCATCCATAAAAGGGTGTATATAAACAAACATAAAATGACCCAGTATGGCGCGGACAGAAGCGATCTCTTCTTCTGCAAGCAATTCATACAAGGCGGGCATGGCATCTCTGACAATCTCCCTGCTCGGCGGTACATGGGTTGAGTGACGAATATAAACGGGGTGGTTGCGATACCCCGCCAGATCACTGGGGCGTAAAATACCTGCTACAACACTTGGCGCAAACAACTCGTTATACCACTCCCCTAAATCGCTTTTAACTACCTGTCCCGGATTATCACCAGACATTATTTTACGGATACTGTATTTTACGGCCTTATGCGCTTGCCAATAACCGCGTGCTGCCAGGGCATTGCTGTGCTCGGCGTCATTTGGGTTTGTATTAGGCTGCCACTCACCGCTGCGCACGCGTTCGATTAATTCACCGCTAACTTTATAGCCTTCAATCGAGAGTGAATGGTAAGCATCTGTGATATAGACTTCTTCAACATGTTTTAGATAAGTGTCTATATCTACTGCTTGTTTTAGTGGAGCGGGGAAGTGATCAATGACAACGCCACGCATTGTTTGCCACATTAACTTCATTCGGTTGACGTAGGGAGATTGCTCTCTCTTGGACAAGGTAACAGGGCTGGCTGTTTCGAATGGGTCGCTTTCTCGAACATTGTATCCAGCGCTACGCATCGTTTGTAAGATATTATCGGCAATGTCATTTCTACTAATATTGCGAAAGGCTCCGGCCAGTCGTCCGGCTATAACGCTGTGGCCGCCATCAAGCAGTGGTCCGAGTATGTCGGCAGCATCTTTGATCATAGCAAGAGCAGCACGGGTCTCAGTTGGATTTTGTGGAAAGAAGCCCGGTGCGCAAGCAATTAACGCAGCAGAGAGGCTGTAAATACGTAAGTTCTCTTTTAGGATGATATTGGCCTTGTCAGGTAGTTTGGCACGAATGTCGAGGAGTGAGGTTTCAAAGAGTAGTTTGGTAATATTGTTGCGGGCTTTTTCTGAGCGCACAAGAAGTTGTTTCGGTACCGTTCTATTGTCGACATGGAGATGCAGTGATTGCTCTGGAGACAGAACCCATTTATCTCCTTTTAAATGGTTTAAGTAAGCAGCGCAAAACCCCCAAAAAGAAGAGTACCATGCGGTGCTTTCTCCTGTGCTGTTATCAGGCTTGGATGCAATATACCAGCCCTTAATAACTTCTCTGAGAAAGCCGTTTTTGGTTAAACGTTCGCGATGAGTGCGGGATAGGTCGGCAGAGCGTAAAGCTACAGCCCCCTGTGCTTGTATGGCGTGAAGAATATCCAGCGATTCAGCCAGCTTTTCTGATGGTGTTGTCATTGTGTAGATTCTCGCCTATTGTGCTGCGCAACTACTCGCTAATTGTGTTTTATCACTATTCGCTTATTATGTCGAGCGAGAATTCGCTTATTTTGTATCTACAGTGTTCCTACTGGATTTCCGCGATAAAACTGTTCAGTTTTTATTGAGTTTTCATTCACCCTGGGAGGGCGTAAAACAAAAAGCTATCTAAATAGGATATTGAACATTTTATAGCGCCTCTTGCACAGTAAACGGGTGAAAAAGTGAGTTTCCAGGAGTTACAGGCTAAATATAAACGCCTTTACAAAGAAAGTCGTGTATGGCGGCTTCTTATCGCTGACAATGCCTCCTACATGCTGGCGTTTATTGCCGACTTGTTTTCTGAAGAGGGTGAGGTTCCCTATAGCCGTGCACGTATTTTGCTGGGTGCAGAAATTGAAAGAAGCCGGGAGCTCGGGATTTGGTCCACTAATACCTCAGCCGCCGCTTATCTAAACCTGTGGATACATAGTGGCTGGCTGCGTGAGATGGGCGATTTGCTCACCAAAACTAATGCTAGCAAAATTGCTTTGCGGTTCTGCCAGGGCATGGACCAGCAAGGGAGTTTTTTTGAAAGTTTTTTCAACTACTTTGCGATCAAAACCGGTCAATGGAATTAAGAGAACAATATAACCCTTGTTTATAAAAATTGCTGATTATCATAAAATCTTATCTTATAGCTTTCCATAGTATCGTTGACGCAGGTTACTTTGCAATCAAATGCGCGCAAGCATTTAATTGATCCTGCTCCAGGGGTTAATCAAGTCCACCCCGGTTTCAGAAAAATCTTTGATATTGCGCGTGGCAATACGGGCGCTATTTATGGCCGCAATGCCTGCGATCATCATATCCGCTGACTGTGCGCTTAAGCCTTTGCTTTCCCGATGACCGCGTAATTGTCCGGCGCGGCGCGCTGCCGCATCATCGAATGGGAGAACCGCAAAATCGACCACGGCTCCGGTGAGGGCAGCGAAGCGCGCAATCAGTTCATTGTTGCGCTTGCCTGCCGGTAGGCGGCTTAAGCCATACTCGATTTCTGATACGGTAATCGCGGTTGTGACCAGGACATCATCGGCAGCTTGTGTGAGCCAGTTTTGCACCTCTGCGGCTGGTTGGGGTCGCATGAGTTCCGAGAGGATATTCGTGTCCAGAATAATCATACGCTACCCTTGCCCAGCTCCAAAATCGGGTGTAAGGCGATCATCACCACGCGCGGGCAACTCCAGATCTATACCATTTTTCTTGCCAAAAAGTTGTTGGCTCAGATCCAGCAATTCCGGGCCGGTCACACCATTGACGGCACGGCGCAGGATAATCCGCACCTCTTCTTCCATCGAATGACCTTGCTTGGCTGCACGGACACGGAGCTTTTCTTTTAAGCCATCATCAAGGTTACGGATGGTGATACTGGCCATAGAATACCTCATCGTTAGGCTAAACAAGCTCGCTACCTTACCATTACCATAAGATGATTGCAATGAAATCATTGAAATCATTAGCTCCTATCCTTACCCTGTAAGTCAACCTTTGATGCCATATGAGCGTGATAATGCCGCTGTGCTGCGCGGCGTGCCAGCAAGCGTGCAAAGCGAATCGCAGCGATGAAAAGCTGGCATCTGCGTCACTTCTTGCTTATATCACCGATGTGCAGTGTGATAGGCAGGATATCCTTCATCTTATCCCCTGCAATGATGTTGGCTTTGGAGACTGCTCTTTTGCCGCAGCGTCTAAAAAAGCAAAGAGATCATTGACTGAAGATGAATACTTGATGTGAAAATAGCACTGGCCAATGTTTAAGGTGGGAGGTTGCTCATCTTCCGCCGGAATGGGTGTTCAATTTCAGAGGAATACGCACCACCCAAGAAGTCAGTGTATTCATATAACTATCGCCTATATCCTCTTAATTTCGGCTAAAAGTGGTTAAATTTGGACCTTAGCGCTTTATTGCTGTCGTATTGTGATAGTAATATTTTGCGTCATTTGTTCGCTTAGCTGACTAAGTAGCTCGGACATTTTTTTGACTGCATGATCGTAGCCATCTATCTGTATGTCTTGTGATAGCATAAAGCGTTCAGAAAAAGTTTCACCTTTTTTGGTTGCTGTCATTTTTTCTATAGAATAAATGCCAATAAGCACTACTTTTCCATCATTAGTTGGATAAAAATGCTCAATTGATATTTTTAAATTAGCGCAGTCTTTACACTCCTTAACAAAATTATAGTTATTGTTTTTTGCGTTAAGATTATTAATTAAAACCCGCCGTATGGATTCGCCTAAGTTATCGGCCCAGCTATGGTAGTTGGCAATGCGTATTTGCTGATTATCTTCTCTTATAACCAAGTTGGGTTGCTCTAAATAATCGGGCAGATCAGCTCTATTCACTTTCACTAGATTTTTGTTAAATTGTTTGCTCGCAAATGTAGAAAACTCGGGTGGCAAGTCTAGCAGATAATATTTTATAGTTGGCGGCTTGTTTGTGGAGCTGCATGCTGGCAGTAGAATAAAAACAATTGCCACAATAAATACTTTAAGCACGATGACTTACCTTTTATTCGCTTTGGGCTCAATATCTGAGCTTTGTGGATTACTAAAGATTAAAGAATTAGGTTTATTGTTGAGTTTCTGCAATACAGCCTGTAGTCCGTCGAGGGAAACCTGAAGCTCAGTGACGGACTTTTCTAAGGACCGGTATAAAGAAGAATCTGGCTGTAATCCACGCAAACTGATCTGTAATTCTTTTAAGGTGCCATCAACGGACTCATAAACCATAGAGTCGGGCTGCAAACCTTTTAGGGTTTTATCCAATTGCTCTAGGGTATTACTGAGGTCTTCTAAAGTGTCATCAGCACCCGTTAACAGATCGTTGGTTTTATCGACGGTATCATTGAGGGGCAGGGATTCAATTACCGATAAAACATTGTTTACTTTCCCCGCAATCCCTGCAAAACCACTTTGCCCAATGGGGATAACGATATAGTCAGCAAATTGTTCTATCGCCGTTTTTTTCTCTCCGTTATAATCCAGGCTTACCTTTAAGCTACGGGTTAATAAATTTGAGCTGGAGACGCTCGCGGTTAGACCTCTTTTAATCCATGACACCATTAGCTGGTTAAATTCATCCAGACCAAGCGCTTTGTTATCGGAAATTCTCCCTGGCTCCAGGCGTATAATAACGGGGATTCTATCCTCTTCTGGACCCGCCACTTTATAAACTTCGTCAAAACTCATGTGAGGATCATGTACCGTACCGACGCGAACGCCTCGATAGTCCACTGGTGCCCCTTTATAAAGCCCACCTACCGAACCTTCGACCATGATGACATATTCTATATATTCATATTCACGTCGCTCTAAAACACTACGCTTAGAGTTATACAAAGAAAATGTTTGATGTTGGGTAATGGTTTGACCAATTGGTAAATCATCAGGCACACCGAATTCTATTCCGCCAATTAATAGCGATTCTAAAGATGCAAGTTCTAAACTAATACCTTGTGCACTAGTGGTTAAGGAAAGACCGCCGGAATTCCAAAAAAAAGTATTTGTTGTTATTAGTTTATTGAATGGTGCTTGAACAAAAATTCCATAGTTGGCTTGACGAATAGCGGTATCGAATTGATAGGATTCGACTTTACCCACTTGAAAACCTTGATACACTACCGGGCTTCCCACAGAGACAGGTTTGCCCCCGCTGGATGTAAGCGTAAGATGTAAACCATTTGCACCTGGTGGAGTTGCTGGCGGCAGTTCCAAACCTATAAATCTATTGGAATAGGTATCTGATGTGCCTGGAGCCACTTCTATATAGGAGCCTGACAATATGGTGCCAATTCCAGTAATACCCTCTTTGCCAATTCTTGGTTTCACCACCCAAAATTTACTATCACTTTTTAAAAAGTTTTTCATTCCTTTTTCTATCTCAGCTTCGACGATAATGGATTTGTGGTCGCCATTAAAACTTACCGCTTTGACCAATCCTATTTCAACATTTCTGTTTCTAATGGTGGTTTTTCCTGCTTCTATTCCGGCAGCGGTTTCAAAAACGATAACAACGGTTATACCGCGACTTTGCCAGTGGTTATACACCATCCACAAGCCAACCAATAAAGTAACCATTGGCAACAACCATATTTTCGAAACATTTCTTTTGGTAGTAATTATTGCGTCTTCACTATTATAATTCTGGCTCATTTGTATTCCAGCTTATCCCATATTAAACGTGTGTCGAGCTTATTGGCGGCAATCATTGTAAAAATAACCATACACGCAAATGCGTTTGCCGCTATACCTGGCTGTATCGATGCCAGCCCTCCTAACTGAACTAAAGCAACTAATATCGCCACCACATAAACATCTATCATTGACCACTTGCCTACTAATTCAGTCAATCTGTATAAGCGTGTAAGATCATAATAATTGAGCTTTTTTGCGGCCACAATAGAGTAACATATCCATAGCAGCGAGAGTATTTTTGCCATCGGGATAACAATACTGGCTATAAAAATAACAGCGGCAATAAAGTAAGAACCGTGGTGTAGAAAAATAATCACCCCACCTATAATTGTGCTGCCGCTCTCATTTCCCAGCACGGTGGTTTTCATAATGGGGAAGATATTTGCGGGAATATAGCAAAGTGTTGCCGTTATTATCAGGGCGATGGCAATTTGGGTGCTATTTTTAATGCGAAGCTGTAGTTGACTGCCGCAACGACTGCATTTTTTGTCTGTAATTCGGCATAACTTATGACAAACCGGACAAGCGCTTAGACCGTGATAAGCACCGCTATTTTTAGAGTATTTAGTTGTCAATTTTTTTACTCAATGCTTTTTAATCAATGCTTTGATTTGTATTCTATCCATTCCCATAGCCTATGATTATCAAATATAGAGAATATAAAGATAAAAGATATGGTAAACAATATATATGCCCAAAAAGAAACGCCCAGCGTTATGTCGGCCATAGCCACAACTTTGATTAAGGCAACGAACACGCTAATTAAAAAAACTTCTGTCATAACCCAGGGCAAGGTTAAAGTTATAATTTTTCCTAAAAAAATAAAAAGTTTATAATGCTTTCTTTCTCCTATTGGCAACAATACCAGGAGCAATAAAAGCAAAATAAAAAAAGGCAGAGCTATAACAAACATAAAAACCAAAAATGAAAGAAGCTTAAAATCCTGTCGATACAATTCTGAAGCGGCTCCAAATAAAGAAATGATTACCGACTGACCCTGTGTTTCAAAGGTTAAGAATGAAAAACTGTTCGAAATTATGAAAATGATAAGGGCCGTTAAAACAAAAGCTCTAACAGAATCAATAGAATATTGATGCCCAGAAAAAATCTTGTGATGACAGCGAGGACATACCACTGATTGATTTTGATCAATATTATCGGGCAGCTCAATCATTAAATCGCATTCAAAACAGGCCACTCTATTTTGCTCGTCGATTTTTTCC
>JBCBZU010000326.1:0-3267 GCA_039815165.1 Pseudomonadota bacterium | reverse complement strand
GTAGCTTTGTGCAAGTACTATATCTGCTGTATCGGGGAGAGCTGCCCAGCAAAGATCAGGAAAAACTACTCGAGAGTTTAATGATTGCGCTGATTAACCCTGGCCCCCGCCATGGAGCTACCCGGGCAGCCATGAATGCTGGTGTGGGTAAAACCCTGCCCGTGCATATACTGCCCATAGCCACCAGTGTATTAGGGGGCGACTATCTGGGCGGTGGCGAAATAGAGCCCGCTATTCGTTTTTTGCGCAAGCACACAAACAAAGACCCTGCGCTTATTGCTGCGCAATTACTAGAAGCCGATAGTTTAAAAGACGAGTCCATCGCTCCGGGTTTTGGTCGTCGTTACGGGGGAATTGATATTATGACCTGCTCTCTAGCCGATAAGCTTTGTCAATTAAGGGCTGCAAGTGACGGCCTACACTGGGGAGCAGCCTTTTCTGCCGAGCTGAATAAACACGGTATGGGTTGGCTGCCAACTGGCCTTGCCGCGGCGGTGTTTACAGACCTTGGCTTTCAACCCAAGTACGGCGGTCCTTTATTTCAATTAATAGGTGCGCCAGGATTAATTGCCCACGGCATGGAACTCGCCAATAAACCGTTTACTGCGATGCCTTTTGTCCCTGATGAAAACTATGTTATCGAAGACTAACACTGGCGTAGTAAAAGCCTTAGACAACAATCGCAATTGTATTCGTAGCGGTACGGGTGGCTGGCGACCCGGTGAGGGAGTATTTAGCCATGGCTACTCGATGATGGATGACTTGGTTGGAAAAAAAAATTATTTTAAAACACTAATTCTCAATGCAACCGGGCGCCTTGTCAGCAAAGATCTGGCTGATTGGATAGAGGCCATTTACTGCTGCTTAAGCTGGCCTGATCCTCGTATTTGGTGTAACCATATTGGCGCCCTAGCAGGATCATGCAGAACATCGGTTGTTGCCGGCACTACATTAGGCATACTGGCTAATGACTCAAAGGCTTATGGGAGCAGAACGTTACTCGATGGCATAGACTTTATTCAGAGCGCCCTGCTTAAGAAAAACAGCGGTTTATCTATTGACGACATTATTCAGCCCATCGCAAAAGCACATAGAGGAAAACCCAAAATTACAGGCTATGCTAGGCCATTAGCAAAAGGAGATGAAAGGTTAGTAACAATGGAAAAATTAACAAATAACTTAGGATTTAAACCAGAGGATCACTTACTGTTTGCATACGAAATCGAACAATACCTGCTAAAACATTATGATGAAGGCATGAATATTAATGGCTATATCTCTGCCTTCTTTTGTGATCAGGGCATTAACCGCCAAGAGGCTTATCAAATTTTTGCAGCAATGGTAATGAGCGGCGTCACCGCCTGCTATATCGAAACCTACAATAAACCGGTAAATACCTTTTTACCGTTGCGCTGCTCCGATATCGACTATACCGGCCCACCCAAAAGGCCCGTCCCTAAAAACCAATAGCCGCTTATTCACCCACTCAAGCAAGCGCCACAAGGGTCGGGCGGATTAGCGAAGCCGGACTTGCGTATGGCGTTTAACAAAAAACACTAAGCACGCTTATCAATAAGCTCAACATTTAATTCCTCTACCGGCTTAGGGCGGCTGATATAGTAGCCCTGGGCATAGTCGACACCGTTGTCGGCGAGAAATTCTAAAATGGCTTCGTTTTCAACAAACTCGGCAACGGTTTTGCGCCCCAGAGTTTGTACCACTTCAATAATTGAGCGCACCAGGGCTTGGTCGACTTTGTCGGTGTCGAGATTACAAATAAAAGAGCCATCCAATTTAATATAATCGGCCGGTAGTTGTTTTAAGTAGGCAAAGCTGCTGAAGCCGGAACCAAAGTCATCAATAGCAAAACTACAGCCCAACTGGTGTAGTTCATTAATCACGCTCTGTGTTTCTTGCAGGTTAGATAAACTTGCGCTTTCGGTTAACTCAAAGGTAATGGCGCTGGCTTTAATGCCCGAGGTAAGCAGACTTTCTCTAATAATGGGCACCAGGCTTTCATCGCGAAAGGCCTGGGCCGATACGTTAATGGCAAGATTATGCAAATGCGGATGCTCTTGCAGCATTTGTATAGAGCGTTTAATGACCCAGCGATCAAGCAAGCCCATATCGCCGGTATTTTCCAGGGCCTGAATAAATTCACCGGGAAAAATTAATTTACCGGCCATATCCGTCATCCGTACCAGCACTTCGTAGTAGGATACTTTGCGCTGGGCAATGTCCATAATGGGCTGAAAGTGTAAGACAATCCGGTCATCGATAATGGCTTGGCGAACCTGGCGCGACCAGTCAACGCTTTTGCGCAGTTCTTCGCTTTCACTGTCTTCCGGGTTATACACGTGCACATTGCTGCGGCCGCGGCGTTTGGCCACATACAGGGCGCTGTCGGCTTCCATTAAATAACCTTCGCCATTTAGCGCACTGCCATCAATAATACTGATGCCAATGCTACAGTCCATTCTTACCGGCTGCTTGGCGATGGTGTAGTGGTATTCACTTACTGCCTGTTGAATACCCCGGGCGATGGACACGACTTTTTGTAGTTCCAGATTATGCAAAATCAAGGTAAATTCATCACCACCAAAACGACACAGAATATCCGTATCACGAATGCGGGCGCTGATAATTTTGGCCACTGTTTTGAGTAAATGATCGCCCCAATGGTGTCCATGGGTGTCGTTAATCACTTTAAAGTGATCCAGGTCTATAAAGATTAAACCATGGGTGCCGCGCCCAGTTTTAAAATCTTTAGAAAGACGCTCTAAGGTGGACTCAAAGTAGTGGCGGTTATACAGACCCGTCATTGAGTCGTGCATGGCGAGATATTCTAATTGTTGCTGGGCACGCTTGCGTTTGGTCACGTCGTCCAAGCAAATAATTAATGTGGAGGCTTTATTGGCAATAACCGAGCGGCTGACCCGCAACGATACCCAGCGTGGTTTATTTTTCGCGTCATTAACCGCTAATTCTAACTCACAGGCTTCTTTGTCGCCGACCAATACCGAGTTAAAACGGCCCTGGATCGCGCGGTACTTACGGCCATCATTACTGGTTAAGAAGTTTTTAAAGGGGCAATTGAGGGAATCGTCAACACTGTAGCCGAAAATATGTTTCCAGGCATCGTTGATAAATATAATATTGAAGGCAGCATCTAACTCCATAACAACGGTCTGTAAATTATTGAGCAGGTGACGATGCGCGTTAGAGAGGTCTCTAAAGGCCGCTTCACGCTCCGCCAGCGAGCGCACC
>JBCBZU010000104.1:0-6655 GCA_039815165.1 Pseudomonadota bacterium | reverse complement strand
TCGCCCGTGCGCGGGGCTATGCAGTGACAACCGAAGAACTTACCGATCCCGAGGCGCAGAAATCCGCGCGCGGCATTCCGCTTGAACTCGCATCTTGTCACACGGTTGAGGCCGATGGTTTCGTCTTCGAGGGCCATGTGCCCTTCGACGCCTTGGAAGCCGTACTGCGCGATCGGCCAGACATCACGGGGCTCGCGGTTCCCGGTATGCCCATGGGCTCACCCGGCATGGGCGATGATCCAAGCGCCCGCTATGACGTGATTGCTTTTGGCGGCGCGGCTGGGGCCGGAGCGGTGTTCTACCGCGCGGGAACAGCACAACCGTTCGACATCTGATGGTGACGCGCACAAATCTGTTGCTGACCGGCGGGCTTGCGCTTGCCGGATTGGCAGCAGTGATCGTGATGGCCGGGTCGTCCGATGCGACCGGCCTTCAAACACCTGACGACACAGATGCGGTCGCCCTCGGGCAAAGCATCTATGCAGAGCACTGCGCCGCGATGCTCCAGGACGCTTTGTTGGCAACGGAGTCAACTTCGCGATACATGTTAAACACTTCCCCTTCGTCCATGCCCAGAGATTCAATACAATATTGGTAAGCATGAGTGTGAATTGCCTCTTCAAACGCCTGTCGCAAAATATATTGCCGGCATTCGGGGTTGGTAATGAGTCGATAGAGCGCCAGTACCAGATTATTGGCCACTAAAGAATCGGCAGTCGAAAAGTAACCAAGAGAGCGCATGACAATGCGTCGCTCATCTTCACTGAGGCCTTCTTTACTTTTCCACAAGGCAATGTCTGCCGTCATATTGACTTCTTGAGGCATCCAGTGGTTGGCACAGCCATCCAAATATTTTTGCCAGGCCCAATCATATTTAAACGGCACTAACTGATTGAGGTCGGCGCGACAGTTGATCATGGCTTTTTGGTCGACCTGTACACGCGATGCGCCCATTTCCAACTCTTGAATACCCGCACTGTTATCCATATGAGCGATGGCTTGCTGCGCACGGCTCACTGGGTCCAAGGCAGGCGCGTTATTTTCATTGACTTGTGGCTGAGCCACCTGTGTGGTCATTGCCGGCGTGATGGCTTGAGCCGGCGTTTCGTCGAAGCGCTCTTTAATGATATTTTCTGCTGTCTCAACTTGAGCGACAATCGCTTGTTCGATGTCGCTGCCCGCCGTGCTTGTAGCCGCCTTGGCGGATGCTGCTGTATGAGGCTTAAGGCCTGTGTCTGCGGTCTCGTCATACTGATCCCAACTTAGCATAATGGTCTCTCTATTTTTTGGTTAAATTTAATTTCATATTAACAATGGCAGTAAAACTTTACTGACAAGATTCGCAATCTGGATCATCCAGGGAGCAGGCCTTGGGTACATCTGCGGGGCCCGTTGTTGACGACTCAGTCGCCGGCATTGACACAGACGATACAGCGTTCAAATTATCAGTATCGACGGTGGACTTTTCTGTCGATGTCGCGGCGAGTGCGCGCAGGTAGTAGGTGGTTTTTAAACCACGATACCAGGCCATTCGATAGGTGATGTCTAACTTCTTACCGTTAGCACCTGCGATGTAAAGGTTCAAACTTTGTGCCTGGTCAATCCACTTTTGTCGGCGGCTGGCGGCATCGACTATCCAGCGGGGTTCAATTTCAAAAGCCGTGGAGTAGAGCACTTTTAGATCCTCGGGGATGCGATCAATTTTTTGCGCTGAACCCTCATAATATTTTAGGTCATTGACCATGACGTTATCCCACAGGCCACGATCTTTTAGGTCGTGCACAAGATAAGGATTAACCACCGTAAATTCACCGGATAAGTTGGATTTTACATAAAGGTTTTGGTAAGTGGGCTCAATGGATTGCGAAACCCCGGTAATGTTGGCAATGGTTGCCGTGGGCGCAATAGCCATTACATTGGAATTGCGCATACCCTGTTGCAGAACTTTGGCGCGCAAGCCAGCCCAGTCCAAAGTTTGGCTGCGGTCTACCTCGATATACTGTTCACCGCGGTTTTGTACCAGGATATCGATAGAGTCAATAGGCAGGATTCCTTTATTCCACAAGGAACCCTGGTAACTCTGATAGCTACCGCGCTCAACTGCCAGATCGCTAGAGGCTTTAATCGCTTGATAGCTAATCACTTCCATGGAGCGGTCGGCAAACTCGACAGCGGCCTCTGAGCCGTAGGCGATGCCCTGTTTATAAAGTGCATCCTGGAAACCCATAATGCCAAGACCCACGGGGCGATGGCGCATATTTGATTGTTTTGCCGTGTCAACGGAGTAGTAGTTAATGTCGATCACGTTATCGAGCATGCGCACCGCGGTTTTAATGCTGCGTTCAAGTTTTACCTGATCCAAGCGGCCATCGACGATGTGTTGGGCCAGATTAATGGAGCCCAGATTACATACAGCGATTTCGTCATTGGCCTTGGTGTTTAAGGTGATTTCGGTACACAGGTTGGAGGAGTGAATCACACCGGCATGCTGCTGTGGACTGCGTAGATTGCAGCTATCTTTAAACGTGACCCACGGGTGGCCGGTTTCAAATAACATACCGAGCATTTTGCGCCATAGATTTTGTGCGCTAACGCGTTTAAAGGTAAGTATTTCGCCCCTATCAGCCATGCCTTCGTATTCGGTATAGCGGGCTTCAAAGGCCTTGCCATAGAGTTCGTGCAGGTCGGGTGTTTCACTGGGAGTGAACAGCGTCCACTCCTGATCATCGAATACCCGTTTCATAAACAAGTCGGGCACCCAGTTAGCCGTATTCATATCGTGGGTGCGGCGGCGATCATCGCCGGTATTTTTGCGCAGTTCTAGAAATTCTTCTATATCCAGGTGCCAGGTTTCCAGGTAGGCGCACATAGCGCCTTTGCGCTTACCGCCGTTGTGTACTAAGGCCGCGCTGGTCATATAGGTCTCATCGCCTTCGACCTTGAGATCGTGGACAACAGGCACGGGTTTTATAGGCTTGACTGAGCGAATCCGAGTAAATAGAGCATTGCCCAAGCGAAACCAATGAAACTGGGTGAGCGCGGGGACCTTGAGTAAATCGGCGATTTGCTTCACCGCAGGGATGCGGAGTTCGAAGGCCTTGCCAAGGTCTTTAAATTCTCTAACTGCTGTATCTTTGCTGTGGTCGCCATCAGCATTATCTCGCTGTGCATATTGGCCGGATGCAGGAATCCCTAAGCGTAAAAGCTGATAGCGTAGACCTTCAGCCAGTGATTGTGAGTGCTTGCTGAAGCAAATTTCTGCGCCATGCTGACTAAGGTCGCTGCCCGTCTCTAACAAGCCTTGGATCAACGCCAAGGTCTGGGTATGTGGCAAGTGATTGAACCGACGAGAGATACGTTTATGGCCTTGTTGGTCGTAAAGATCGTCGTGGCCAAAGGGCAGGTGGCCATTATCTTGCTCCACCAATTGCCCGGTGGTGGCGCAACGGGACAAAGCTTTGCCAACACTCCATTTAATCTGTAAACAGTGTGCACTGCGCTGCTCTTGCCAGTAGTGAATATTGCGTTCAGACAGAGAGTCGCGGACGAATTGTAGGTGAGTATCACAGGTGGGATTGCCGGAGACAACGAACTCATGCTGCTCCGTTAAGTGGCCATCGCTTAATAAAATACCGTAGAGACGCGCATCATCCTCGGAGAAATACTCGACCGGCAGTACTTCCGAGGGAATAATTTGGCTGACATAATCTCCTTCATCCAGCGAGCCTGCATCGACCCAGGAGGGTTTATAGTCGCCCTTTTCGATTTCACTCAAGGTGTGAGCAATCGATTGTTCCATAGGCACCCCTTTAATTGTCCAAAAGGGATGGCCTGCGGTGACTTGTATGGGGTCAATGGCATGCTTAATGTCAACTTCCACCATCGGCGCATCTTTTTGCTCATAGATGTAGTGATCCAATACCTCTCGGTAACGGCCTCGCTGACCCAGTACCAGATCACCTACTTTTACATCTTTTATGGCTTTTGAGCCGTCACCGGTGAACACTCTGGTGTGAGGTGCAAAACACTGGTTAACGGCAACCGCAGTGTCGTTAGCCACTTTCAAAAAGGGAACAACCCCCTGCGATTTACCGTTGGTGCCCTTGATGTAAGAACCTAAGGCACGCACGGGTGTCCAGTCATTGCCCAGGCCTCCCGCCCATTTAGAAAGCATGGCGTTATCCTGCATGGCACCATAGATGCCGTGGAGATCGTCGGGTATGCTCGTGAGGTAACAAGAGGACAATTGTGGGCGCAGTGTGCCCGAGTTAAATAAAGTCGGCGTTGAACTCATATAATCGAAGGAGCTCAATAGCCGATAAAACTCAATGGCGCGGGCATTTGGGTTGGCTTCTTCGGCCGCAAGGCCCATGGCAACGCGCATAAAGAACACTTGAGGTAATTCAAAACGAACTTCATCGCTGTGGATAAAGTAGCGGTCGTAGAGCGTTTGCAGCCCAAGGTAGGTGAACTGATTATCCCGCTCGTGTTCCAGGGCCTTGCCCAGTTGCGCTAAGTCATATTCCAGCAGGCTGGGTGATAATAGCTCGAGTTCAACCCCTTTGTTGATATAAGCGGACAGGGTTTGGGTATATAAGTGCGCCATTTCATGGTGAGTGGCTTGTTCGGCAATGCCGAGAAAACTCAGTGCTTCACTGCGTAGTTTATCCAATAGCAGACGCGCGGTCGCGTAGGTGTAGTTAGGCTCTTTCTCGACCAGAGTTCGCGCAGTAATGACCAGTGAAGTATTGATATCGCCGATGGCAACACCCTCATAAAGGTTGCGTGTGGCTTCATCGAGGATGGCTTTTGCGTCGACATCTTTTAAGCCCTTGCAGGCCTCTGTCACAATGGTATGTATGCGCTCCATATCCAGGGGCGCGATGCTCCCGTCATTTAGCGTCACATTGATTTGTGGGTAGCTGGCCAATTCTTCTGCGGAGATGCGAGACTTGCTATCCGCATTGCGCAGGCGTGCACGTTCCTCACGATAAAGAACGTAGTCGCGGGCGATTTTATGTTCACCGCCTCGCATCAGCGCCAGCTCAACCTGGTCTTGGATGTCCTCAATATGCACCGTGCCGCCAGAGGGCATACGGCGATTAAAGGTCTCGGTAATTTGTTTGGTTAAGTTTTTGACGGTGTCGTGAACGCGACCCGATGCCGCGGCAACACCGCCTTCAACGGCAAGAAAAGCCTTGGTCATGGCGACTTCGATCTTAGACTCATCATAGGGAACAACCATACCATTGCGCTTAATAACGCGCAGTTTCCCAGGCGCAGTCGCAGAAATGCTAGAGCTGTTATGTGATGATGAATAGTGGGTTTGGCCCGCTTGAGCTTGTGAACCCGGTTCTGTACGCATGTTTTTCTCCATATTAATCATTCAGTTCAAGTGGAAGCACTTTAGGATTGCCAAGTCATTGACTGGGCAAACGCTATGATGCTTTCAGAGACCTTTGCACGAAAGCCATTTTGCTCTTATGCGGCGTTAAAAATGTACTCAATCGGTCATTTATTACCTATAAACTTCCTCTTTCCGTGCATTTTCGCCTTGCCTAAAAGCAAAATCATCTTCCGTGCAAAGGTCTCTTTCAATATTTTCGATATAGATGTAATTGTTGCTGCATTGATTTTGTCTGTAGCGGGCCAGGTGGCCTCTAAAAGGCTTTGATGTAAGGCATTTTTATATGTTTTACGGTAAGGGTTTTTGTGTTTGGTTAGAGCCAAAAACCCAATATGTTGGGGTTGATAAAAGTATTAACACAAGATAATGCGTTTTTGTGAAAAGCGCAAGCAGATCAACTTGGTAAAGACTTGTGGGCAAAATGTGGATAACTTTTGAAGTCAGTAGTTACTAATCCATTAGCGTGCGCACTGTCTCATATGGCCTGTGGGCAACTCTAAAAAAGCCCATTTAGATTATTTTTATATAGGTTATTGGGTTTTAATTGTCTTTACTTATACGAAAGGTTTACAAGGGGGTGATCTGCGCATGTTGTTAAAATAGACATTGATTGTTTATTAATGATAACGGCAAATAAAGTCTATTGTGGTGATAGTATTGCGGAATGGATTTGGTTTTCCTTCCCCGTAACAGCAGGGCTTACAGGTTTGTATATATAGGCTTAGCTGCGGCAATCCTAAACTCATTTTACGCTGGAACCCTGATCAAAAAGCCAGCAAGAATTCCATCAGTGCTTTTTGTGCATGCAGGCGATTTTCGGCCTCATCCCAAACCACGGAGTATCTGGAATCCATCATTGAGTGATTAACCTCCATGCCGCGATAGGCGGGCAGGCAGTGCATAAAGATGGCGTCATCATTGGCGAGAGACATTAACTCCTCTGTCACTTGAAAACCCTTAAAGGCGTTGATGCGGGCTTGTTTCTCTTGTTCCTGCCCCATAGAGGCCCAGGTATCTGTTACCACCCAATCACTATTGGCAACGGCCTCCTGAGGATTATTAAACAGTTGAATGCGGTCGCTATTGGCGTCGACAAGGCTTGGCTCCGGGCCATAACCTTGAGGGCAGGCGATATGCAGCCTGAAATCCCACTGCCTGGCGGCATTGATATAGGAGTGACACATATTGTTGCCATCGCCAATCCATACCGCTGTTTTACCGGCGGGGTCACCGCGGTGTTCCACGTAG
>JBCBZU010000042.1:0-9170 GCA_039815165.1 Pseudomonadota bacterium | reverse complement strand
TGCGACCTTGGCTGTCGGTTAACCGGCCATCCTCCAGCACCTGCAGCAGAATATTAAATACATCGGGATGGGCCTTTTCCACTTCATCCAATAGCAGCACCGAATAGGGACGACGGCGAACGCTTCTGTAAGATAACCGCCCTCTTCATAGCCCACATAACCCGGTGGTGCCCCCACTAACCGGGCAACCGCATGCTTTTCCATAAATTCAGACATATCCAGGCGCACCATCGCATCCTGACTATCGAATAAAAATTCTGCCAGGGTTTTGCACAGTTCGGTTTTACCCACACCGGTTGGCCCCAAAAATAAAAAGGAGCCGTTGGGTCGATTAGGATCAGCCAGGCCCGCCCGTGAGCGCCGCACGGCATTGGCGACCGCCTTCACCGCTGAACCTTGGCCGATCACGCGATCGTGTAGAAATACTTCCATTTTTAAGAGTTTTTCACGCTCGCCCTCCAGCATTTTTGATACGGGGATGCCGGTCCACTTGGAAACCACTTCGGCAATTTCTTCATCTGTCACCTTGTTGCGCAGAAGTTTCATCTCCATCATTTCTGCCTGGCTCGCCATATCCAATTGTTTTTCCAATTCAGGAATCACGCCATACTGTAATTGCGAGATACGCTCCAGGTCACCGGCGCGGCGGGCGGCTTCCATATCAATTCGCGCCTGATCCAGGTTACTTTTGATTTCTTGAGTACCGTGGAGGGCGGCTTTTTCTGCATTCCACACTTCTTCAAGGTCTTTATATTCGGCTTCCACCTGCACAATGGTATCGTCAATGTCTTGCAAACGCTGTTTGGATGCCGCATCTTCATCTTTTTTTACGGCTTCACGCTCAATTTTTAGCTGAATTAAACGGCGCTCTAACTTATCCATTGCCTCTGGTTTGGAATCAATTTCCATGCGAATACGACTGGCCGCTTCATCAATTAAATCGATGGCTTTATCGGGCAATTGTCGATCGGTAATATAGCGTTGCGATAATTTTGCCGCGGCAATAATCGCGGGGTCGGTAATATCGACACCGTGGTGCACTTCGTACTTTTCTTTCAGGCCGCGAAGAATTGCGATGGTATCCGTCTCCGATGGCTCTTCTACCAGCACCTTTTGAAAGCGTCGCTCCAGCGCCGCATCTTTTTCAATAAACTGGCGATACTCATTCAGTGTAGTGGCGCCGACACAGTGTAGGTCACCTCGCGCCAAAGCGGGCTTAAGCATATTGCCGGCATCCATTGCGCCCTCTGCTTTGCCGGCACCAACCATGGTATGAATTTCATCAATAAAAATAATAATGCGGCCCTCTTGTTTGGACAGCTCATTGAGAACTGCTTTTAGCCTCTCTTCAAATTCACCGCGAAATTTTGCGCCGGCCAACAGCGCGCCCAGATCGAGAGATAACAGCCGCTTATGTTTTAAACCCTCGGGCACTTCGCCATTAATAATCCGCTGTGCCAGGCCTTCTACAATGGCGGTTTTACCGACCCCAGGTTCACCGATAAGCACTGGATTGTTTTTAGTGCGTCTTTGCAGCACTTGGATGGTGCGACGAATTTCATCATCGCGACCGATGACTGGATCTAATTTCCCTGACTCTGCTCGGGCCGTGAGGTCAATGGTGTATTTTTCCAGCGCCTGGCGATTTTCTTCGGCATCGGGGTTATCAACCGTTTCGCCACCGCGTACGGCTTCGACCGCCTGCTGCAAACGGGTCATATCCCCCCACTGAGTGAGCAGCTTACCCATAGAGGTACTGCCATCTTCCATAGATGCGAGCAAAACACTTTCACTAGAGATAAAGGCGTCACCATTTTTTTGTGCTTTTTTATCGGAGAGGTTGAGCAGGCGCCCGGTTTCAGGTGATAGCTGAATATCACCGGTGGCATGCTGTATACGGGGTAAATCGCTGAGTTTTTTTACCAACTCATTGCGCAAGCCCGGCACATCAAAACCCGCCTGCGATAACAGTGGACGCACACTACCGCCTTGTTGATCGAGCATGGCCGACAGCAGGTGCAGAGGATCAAGATAACTATGGTCACGACCTACAGCAACGGACTGAGCATCCGATAAAGCCATTTGTAATTGATTGGTTAAACGATCAATTCGCATAGGAGTGGAATCTCAACTATCAGTTAGGGTTGAGATAGATATAGGGTTGCGAATCAATAATTCAAGCGAGAAATCCACTCTGCATAACGGGTTTTTGAGGCGCACGAATTAGGGTGGTGCGGCGGAGTGTATAGAGACTTGCAAGGCGCGGGAAAAACCGGATGGGTAGCAGTGCTTACACTATCCAGATCCTTAAGCATCTATCCATATCAGGTTTGCCATTCTACCGGTCTGGCCATCACGGCGATAGGAGAAAAAAGCGTCCTGCTCTGAAAACGTACAGCGCTCACCACCCGACACCGCCGCCACCCCCAGGCTGTTTAAAATTAATGTGGCAATACCATAAAGACTACACAGCCATTTGTCGGGATTGTCCGCTTTGTCAAACTGCTGAGATAGAGCAAGGTGGGGATAAGCAAGGCTAAACGCTTTATGCACATCATCACCCACTTCAAAAGCAGGCTGGCTAATGGCGGGGCCTAAATAGCAGAGCACTTGCGAGGCAGATGAAAATTGTTTTAGGGTATTTTCTAGCACGCCTGCGCACAAACCTCGCCAGCCTGCATGGGCCATGGCCACTTTTTGGCCCGATAGATCACTAAAAAATACCGGCAGGCAATCGGCCGTCATCACGCAACAAACCTGATTGGGTTGATCAGATACACTGGCATCTGCCGTTTGCAGATGATCAGATGCCGCAAGCACTTCGGCACCGTGGACTTGCTGTAGCCATGAAATCTTGTGTTGACCGATCAAGGTCATCAGTGTCTTCCGATTGGTGGTGACAGATGCTTCGTCATCACCTACATGCTTTGCAAGATTAAAGCTGGTATAGGGCGCATGGCTCACCCCGCCCACGCGCAGGGTATAGCAGGCTTTTACATGTGCTGGCGCTGGCCAGTCGACCCACACCAGCGCCGGTGGTGCTTGTGTTATCACGCAATGGGCTCCTTATCCAGGTGATTGAGCAGGTTTTGCATATCATCAGGCGTATCTACTTGCCAACTCATTGGCTCAGCCGTGCCTGGGTGAATCAAACTCAGCTTTTTCGCGTGCAGGGCCTGTCGGGAAAAGCCTGCAAGCTCAGCTTTAAGTGCTGCCGATGTCCCCGCCAGCCAAGGCTTTCGCCCAAGGTAGAGCGGATCGCCCACCAGTGGGTGCTTAAGGTAGGCCATATGCACTCGTATCTGATGGGTTCTACCACTTTCCAGTTGACAGGCAATATGGGTATAGCGGGCATAGCGTTTAATCAGGCGATAGTGAGTAATGGCGTCTTTTGCCTCTGCCTTATTCTCCAGCACCGCCATTTTTAGGCGGTTGACCGGGTGCCTGCCCATTGGCTTATCCACTACACCGCCGCCGGTCATTTGCCCCATAACAATGGCTTCATATTCCCGTGCCAGGCTGCGATCCTGTAATTGCTTTACCAGAGAATGGTGGGCAGGCAAGGAGCGAGCGACGACCATTAAACCGGAAGTATCCTTATCCAAACGGTGGACAATACCCGCCCGGGGAATGGCATCCAGTTGTGGATAGCGAAACAGCAGTCCATTGAGCAAGGTACTGTCGGCAACCCCTGCACCGGGATGCACAACCAGGCCCGGGCTCTTATTGACCACAATAATATGGTCGTCAGTATAAACTTCATCAAAATGAATATTTTGCCCCTGCCAGCGCTGTTCGGGTTCCAGTCTTACCTGCAAGTACAGTTGTTCAGTGCCATAGACTTTATCTTTAGGCTTGGCCGCCCGACCATCGATGGTGAGTTGTCCCGACTTAATCCACCCTTGCAGACGAGCGCGAGAAAAACCTGCAAAGGCCCCCGCTGCCACTTGGTCAAGGCGCTGGCCCGCTTGATGGGGCTGTATTTGGTAATGGAACTCTTGGGATGTGGTATCGGTCATAGCGGGATACTTTAGCATCTAAGCTATCTATGGTTAAATAGCCGCCTGTTGCTTAACCTGCGTAAACCATTGCCGTTAATGATTAGATTTCAACCCCTATCCGCCCTCTTGCTTATTGGTTTTTTAATGTTACTGTCTGCCTGCTCTAATAATCGCAGTACGATATCCGCGCTCAGTGAACAGGGGCTGTTTGAGACGGCCCAGAACCAGCTGCGAAAAAACCGTTTTATCCTTGCGGTTGAAACCCTGGAAAAGCTCGAAGCTGACTTCCCCTTTGGCAAGTATGCCAATTCAGCCCAACTGGCTTTGATTTATGCCTACTACAAAACCGAAGAATACGCCCTATCAGACGCATCGGCCAGCCGTTTTATTCGTCTACACCCCAATCATCCCAATGTAGACTACGCCTATTATCTGCGGGGCCTGGCAGCCTTCCCACGGGCGGCAACGATGTTTCAGCAGGCGTTTAACTCGGACCTAAGCAAGCGCGACATGAGCTCACCCAGGACCTCGTTTGTTAACTTCTCGGAACTGACGCGCCGCTTTCCCGAAAGTCCTTATGCATCCGATGCACTTAAACGCATGGAATATTTACGCAATCTGCTCGCCCGCCATGAGATGGGAGTTGCCAACTACTACCTCGATAGAAAAGCCTATATTGCCGCCGCCAACAGGGCGCGCAACGTGGTTGAGAATTTTCAGCAAAGTCCCGCAGTGCCCGATGCCCTGGCAGTGATGGTGCAGAGCTATACTGCATTGAATATGACCGCACTCGCCGACCGCAGCCTGGCCGCACTCAGGCTCAACTACCCTGACTACCCGGCACTGGAGGGCGGCGAATTTGACTTCGGTCATTATAGGGAAGGCACAAGCTCTATTGTTGGAACTCTGACTTTTGGTCTTATTGATTACAGTAAGCCACCCGGTTTTGATTCCAGAGAGCAGTACGGCGAGTTTTAATCTGCTTATACCCCGGGCTTCCAGCCGTTGGTGATGGGATAGCGCCTATCCCTGCCAAAACCTTTTTGGGAGATCCTGATTCCCAGCGGTGCTTGTCTGCGCTTATACTCGTTAATGTCCACCAGGTGAATAACGCGGCGCACCGTTTCACCATCAAAGCCTGCGGCAATAATGGTATCTGCACTTTCATCATTTTCGATATAGCGGGCGAGGATTTGGTCCAAAATATCGTAGGGGGGCAGGTTATCTTCATCTTTTTGATCTGGCGCCAGCTCCGCAGAAGGTGGGCGCTCAATGACCGAGGGGGGAATAACCTCACCTAAGGTATTGCGATAGCCAGCCAGTTTAAAAACGGTGGTTTTTGGCACATCTTTTAATAAATCAAATCCCCCCGCCATATCCCCATAGAGGGTTGAATAACCTACGGCCAATTCACTTTTATTCCCGGTGGTTAGCACTAGAGCACCGGTCTTATTGGAGATGGCCATCAACATTACGCCTCGGCAGCGAGCCTGTAAGTTTTGTTCCGTCAAATCTTTCGGTTTACCCGCGAATACATCGGCCAGTCCCGCCATAAAGGCATTGTACATCGGTTCTATACTAATGACCTGATAGTTAACCCCAAGTCGAGACGCCTGCGATGCGGCATCGTTGCGGCTTAACTGAGAGGTGTAGGTAAAGGGCATCATCACCGCAGAGACTTTGTCGGCGCCCAAAGCATCGACGGCAATGGCCAGAGTTAGGCTCGAATCAATACCGCCCGATAGACCTAAAACAACCTGTTTAAAGCCATTTTTAGTGACGTAATCTCTTAATCCCAACACCAGTACTTGATAAAGAATGTCTAACTCATCAGCCACCGGCGGCAACGCTTGTGTTTCAAAAGCCATGGTGTTGCGGTCAAAGCGACAGGGAATCAAAGCCTCTTTATGAAAGGGGCCGTGTATGCAACAGTGGCCTTCGGCAGAGGTGACAAAGGAGCCGCCATCGAAAACCAGCTCATCCTGTCCGCCTACCTGATTCACATAAACAATGGCCATGCCCCCTTCTCGGGCCTGTTGGCTCAAGAGCGCTATGCGCTGCTGTTGTTTATGCTGGTGAAAAGGGGAAGCGTTGAGATTAAACATTAACTGCGCGCCCTGCTGTTTCGCCTGGCGCATGGGGTCAGGATGCCAGATATCCTCGCAAATAGTGATCGCCGCTTTAATGCCCTTGAGCTCAAATACGCAGGCATCTGAGCCGCTTTTAAAGTAGCGGCGCTCGTCAAAGACTTGATAGTTCGGCAATTCCTGTTTGGCATATTCCACTAACCATTGGCCCTTGATTAAGGCCCCAGCCATATTAAAGCGCTGCCCGTCTTTTATTCTGGGATAGCCGACAATGACAACCGCACTGAACGCTTGTGCCGACAATTGTTGCAGCGCATCTTCTATACGCCTTTGCATACTCGGGCGCAGCAGTAAGTCCTCTGGTGGGTAAGCACACAGGGTCAATTCGGGAAAGACCACCACATCTGCCTGGTGGTGGTGTTGGGCTTGCTCGACATTGCGAATAATAGTCTGGGTATTGCCCTCGATATCACCCACTAGAGGATTCACTTGGGCCATAACGATCTTCAACGTTGACATAAGGCTTTTATACTACTATTAAACGGTGTAACGTATGAGTGCTTCTATGAATTAGGGTTGGTCTTGACCAATGGCGATCAATAAACAGGTGCTAATAGTAGGCGGGTTGGCCGTTGTCAGTCAACTGCTCGCAGCAAAAGCGTATTTTTACCATGCTTTTTACCATGCCTTTTTCCAAGCTTTAACTGTAAACTGTTGACTCCAATCGCAAACAGTTTGTTGTACTCAGACATAGGCTAAGCGCACATAGCAGGTGTAATGGTTCTAAAAAAATCACACGCATTAACAGAGAATGGCAGGAGTAGTTATCAGGCCTTATGACCTCAGGTATTGAACTGTGGCATTTTTAGCAACCACTACAAAAGACTATCACCGACTGCTGGGTATTTATGTTTACTACCGACTCAGCCTGGGCCTGCTGCTGGGAGCAGTGCATTGGACTGGTCTTGCCAAAGATGTTTTTGGTTCAGCAAGGCCTGGTTTATTCACAGATGTTGCCGTCGTCTATATTGTTATTTGTGTCATCACGCTGTTTCTCTTCTGGCAAAAAAAGCTCCAACCCTTTTCGACTCACCTGTTGTTTTTGCTCTCTTTCGATTTTATCGCTTTAGTATTGATGATTTTTGCCAGCGGCAATATAACGGGTGGCTTAAGCTATCTGCTACTGATACCGATGGCCATCGGCAGTACTTTTCTCGGCAATCAAATTAGCATCGGGCTGGCTGCCTTTGGCACTATTCTGGTACTGGTCATGGTGTTGATCAATATTAATACTGATATAGGTGACAGCCGCGCATTTTTTTCCGCAGGCGTCACTGGAGTCTCGCTATTTGTCACGGCAATCGCTTTTCGTATTTTTTCCGATAAGGTACAAAGCAGTGAGTACAGGGCTAAAAAACAAACTGAACAGGCAAACTACCTGCAACTTATTAGCCAGCGCATTGTAGAAACCATGCGCACCGGGATTATCGTTATTGATCGCGATCTGCGTATTCAATTAATAAACAATGCGGCGGCTGTATTACTCAGCTCGAACAAGCGCTTTCAAGGCTTAAACACTATTGAACCTTTGGCGATTCAGTTAGAACAATGGCAAAGTGATGGCATTATTCCCAACTCTTTTCATTTTTTATTCGATAAGCATCGAACGCTGCAGGTGAGCTTTGCTTCGCTTGACGATCGTCGCTTCCCCTCTCTAATGCTGTTTATTGAAGATATGCAGCGCTTAAACCAGGAAGCCCAGCAATTAAAGCTGGCCTCTTTGGGAAGGTTAACCGCGAGCATTGCCCACGAAATCAGAAATCCATTAGGTGCCATCAGTCACGCCAGTCAATTGCTCAATGAATCTGAGACTATTGACAAGCAAGATGAAGAGTTGCTGACAATTATCGATAAGCACTCTCAGCGTATTAACTTTATTATCAACAATATTTTGGGATTCTCCCGCCGTAAGGGTGCCTCCCCTGAGTTCGTTAATGTTACCCAATGGCTGCGGGATTTTAAGCAAGACTATTTACAACATCACCCAGGTAGTATCAATATTGAGTCTGAGTCAAATACTATATACGCAAAAATTGACCCCAATCACCTGTATCAAATCGTTAGTAACCTGGTCGATAACGGTATGCGCCACACTGAAAAACATATCGGCGAAAAAAAAATTTCAATTTTGATCGGTATAGAAACAGAAGAAGAGCGGCCCTATCTTCAGGTTGTTGATTATGGTGAGGGCATACCCGCTGAATCGCAAAATAAAATTTTTGAGCCTTTTTTTACCACAGAGAGTACCGGCTCTGGACTAGGGTTATACTTGTGCAAAGAACTCAGTGAAGCAAACCAGGCTGAATTGCGCTATGATTTTGATACGGCAAGCACCACTAGCCGATTTATCCTGCTACTCGCCCACCCACAACGAAAAATAGAGCTAAAATGAGCTACTCTGTACTAATTATTGACGATGAGCCCGATATCAGGGGGTTACTGTCGATCACCGTAGAACGAATGGGCTATAAAAGTAGCTGTGTCGCGAATATTACCGCCGCTATCGAAACATTGTCGAGTACTCACTACGATTTATGCTTAACCGACTTGAAATTGCCGGATGGCTCAGGCATTGACATTGTACAGCATATCGAAGATTCACAGGCGCAATTACCTGTTATCGTGATCACCGCTCACGGTTCCATGGATACCGCCATTACCGCAATGAAACACGGTGCCTTTGATTTTATCAACAAGCCTGTTGATTTAACTCATCTGCGAACATTGATTCAAAATGCCATCAAGGCCGGTAACAAAGAATCCAACCTGGCAGAAGTGCCCGATATTATTGGTCATTCCGCCCAAACCACCCAGCTTAAAGAAAATATAGTCAAAGTTGCTCGCTCTCAAGCCCCGGTTTTTATTCGCGGCGAATCTGGCAGCGGTAAGGAACTGGTGGCGCGCGCGATTCATAAACTGAGCTCACGCAAAGATCATGCTTTTATTGCGGTTAATTGTGGCGCAATTCCACGAGAGTTGATGGAAAGCGAATTTTTTGGGCATAAAAAAGGCAGCTTTACCG
>JBCBZU010000011.1:0-15585 GCA_039815165.1 Pseudomonadota bacterium | reverse complement strand
GCAATCCAAGAATTCTTGTAGCAGTCTGCGTGTTTTAGGGAAACAAACACAGTAATAAGGCCAAAGTCTTGTCCACTGTGTTTGGGTATTGATGTCCGCCCACTCACTGCTGCCCCAACTCAGTAAGCGACTTGCTAGGTAATCGTAGCGAAAAGGGGACGCATTTATTTTCGTTCTGGGTATTAAGGCAATGGTGTAGACAATATCTTCGACCAGGGCGCCTCGCGACAGGTCGTTAACGGGTTTTCTTAAGCCTTGCAGCATCGGGCCAATGCTCACCACGGAGGTACTGCGTTGAACCGCTTTATAGGTGGTGTTGCCGGTATTTAAATCGGGAAAAATAAATACCGTAGCCCTGCCAGCCACGAGATAGTTGCGATAATATCAATGCGGCAACAACACTTATGGAGAATCATTATTATGGCTGTTATTCCTCATTGGCTGATTATACTCAAGAATTTACCGAGCAAAGCTCAGAGATTCCTAGTCATTTAGAACTCCTTATCAACTATGAGCGCATGGGCCGCGATTGGGGACAGCACGAAAAAGGGACGCGCGAAAAAGGGACGCACTTATTTTCATTATGGGTAAAAAGGCTGGCTCTTAGCCTTTTTGCACTGGGTCCGTGGTCAGTGTGCAGTTCTATGGGACAACATTAGTTTTTAAGCAGTTCGATAAAGGCGTTAGTTTTTATTCTGACTGTTCCCTGTAAGCCCTGGCCGTTCATCTACAAATATGCACCTTTTAGTCGACCTAAACAAAGCAATAAGCCATTGCCTGCGCCCAGCGCTGCCACACAGTTCGACTAAACAGCCTGTATTGCAGTTAAGGCAATGGTGTAGACAATATCTTCGACCAAGGCGCCTCGCGACAGGTCGTTAACGGGTTTTCTTAAGCCTTGCAGCATCGGGCCAATGCTCACCACGGAGGCACTGCGTTGAACCGCTTTATAGGTGGTGTTGCCGGTATTTAAATCGGGAAAAATAAATACTGTGGCCCTGCCGGCTACGGGACTGTCCGGGGCTTTTTTGGCCGCGACCGAGGCCACCGACGCAGCGTCGTATTGCAAAGGGCCATCGATAAGCATATCGGGGCGCTTGTGCCGGGCAATGCGAGTGGCCTCACGGACTTTATCCACATCTGAACCGGCACCGGATTGCCCGGTGGAGTAGCTGATCATGGCAATGCGCGGCTCTATACCAAAGGCGATGGCTGAGT
The DNA here is from genome assembly GCA_039815165.1 of Pseudomonadota bacterium. Classification (GTDB taxonomy): domain Bacteria; phylum Pseudomonadota; class Gammaproteobacteria; order Pseudomonadales; family Cellvibrionaceae; genus CANLBN01. The sequence continues at coordinate 14,367 of JBCBZU010000011.1, read as the reverse complement.
CACCTGACTGAATGGCGATATCGGCCAGCTGTTCTGCGCTGGGGTCCGGGTTGATGGCACAGTCGCCGTAGACTAATACCTGTTCGGGCAAGCACATAAAAAATATCGACGACACCAGGCTCGCATCCGCCTTGGTTTTAATTAGCTGCATGGCCGGCCTGACCGTATTGGCAGTGGTATTAACGGCGCCGGAGACCAGGCCATCCACCTTATCCAGAGCCAGCATCATGGTGCCCAATACCACGCTGTCCTCTAGCTGTGCCTCTGCCATCGGCTCGGTCAGGTGTTTGTGCTTGCGCCGTTCGACCATGGGCGCAATGTAGGCCTGTTTTACATCCTTGGGGGCAATCACTTCAAGCGTATCCGGTAAATCCAGGCCTTGTGCCTGGGCCAGGGTGTTAATGGTTTCGAGATCACCCAAAAGAACGCACTGGGCGATATTGTGCTGTTGGCAGTAAATGGCTGCTTTAATGGTTCTGGGCTCTTCGCCCTCCGGCAGCACTATGCGCTTTTGGGCAGCGCGGGCGCGCTTGACCAGGGAATAGCGAAACGCGGGGGGCGATAAACGTGCTTCATGTTTGATGTGCGCACGTTGCTTTAACCACTCGGCATCAATGGACTGGGCCACGGAGTCCATTACCCCTTCCATGCGCTGTATGTCGTCGCTGGGTACTTCAATATCCATATTGTCCAGAGCTTTGGCGGTATTAAAGGTATTGTACGCGCTCAGCAATACGGGTAGGCCGGACTGTAGTGCGGGCTTACACAGGTCTAGGATTTTTTCATTGGGGAGTAAGTTGCCGGTCAACACGATGCCCGCCAGTGGGATACCGTTCATTGCCGACAGTGATGCGGCCATCAGAATATCCTCTCTGTCGCCAGGGGTGACAATTAATGTTCCCGGTGAGAGTGAGGAAATCACATTGCGCACGGTGAGGGCACAAATGGAAATGGTCATAATGCGTCGCGTGTGGAGCTCGCCCTCGTTGATCACCTTGGTATTAAGATAGCGGTGCACATCGAGTACTCTGGGGGCATTTAAGCCTGGGTTCCAGGGGAGCAGGCCAAGGGCTTTAAAGGATTGATTTTGGAATACTGCAAGATCGTTTAGTGAGGTTTGTTGCGGGTCAAAGGCCTGGGGGGAGGCGCTTTCATTGTTGACAATTTCAAAGGGTTTAACGGCATCCCCTGGATCACCAATTTTATTGATAATACAACCCACCACGCGCTCATCGTCCAAACCGCCAAAAAGGCTGGCCGTGCGGCGAATGCGGTTATTAAAGCGTTCACTGGCTGCCCCGGCCTGGGCGCTGACCAGAATCACGTCGCTGTTAAGGGTTCGGGCAATGTGCACATTTAATTTCATAATGAAATTATCCTGTGCTGAGGGCGTTAACCCTTCGACCACCATGACGTCATAGTGCTTATTGCTTTGCTCATAGATTTGTATCACCTCTTCCATTAGCTGATCACTGAGGCGGTTCTCCATTTTTTGCTGTGCGTATTCAAAGCTCAGTGGTTTGGCCGGTTTAAGACCCATAATTGCATTGAGCAATGTAGTGGAGCGCTCGGGGCCTTTGTCCTGGGCATTGCGTTGTTCAATAGGCTTACAAAAACCAACGCTGACACCCACTTGATCCATGGCTCGCACCAAACCAAGACAAACCGAAGTCAGCCCTACACCGGCTCCCGTCGGCGCGACAAAAAAGATATAGCTCATATTGCTTAAGTTCCCGGTAAAAAGTTGGCAGATTGTTGTAGAGCCGTTAGGGCTTGGGGTTAAAACAGTCTCACTATCAGTTTTTGCTGTGAGCTGTTAACTTGCCTGCTGCAAGCCTCCCGTTTATGGCTGCTGATTTTAGAGTCGCCCCTACGACAGAGTATCTAACAGTGCCAGTGTATCTTGTGCGATCACCCATTCCTCTTGGGTTGCAATTACCATGGCAACGGTGGAGTTATCGGTGGTGATAATGCCTTGCTCGCCGCCGACGGTGCGCGCATTCTTTTGTGTATCCAAAGTCATATTGAGTATAGACAGTTGTTTTATGGTCTGCTCGCGAACAGTGGCGGCGTTTTCACCAATACCGCCGGTAAAAACCAAGGCATCTATCTTACCCAGGGGCACTGCTAAAGCGGCAATGGCCTTGGCCAAACGATAACAAAATACCGCAATCGCCAGTTGCGCACGGGTGTTGCCGGTGGCAGCCGCCTCGCATAAGGTACGCATGTCGTTACTGAGTCCCGATATACCGAAAAGACCACTGTTGTTGTTGAGAATAGCGGTGATATCACTTAAATCACAGTGGAGTTGGTCGGCTAAAAACTGGTGAATACTTGGGTCGATATCGCCAGACCGCGTACCCATCAATAAACCTTCCAAGGGGGTGAGGCCCATCGTTGTGTCGATACTCTTGCCATTTAATATCGCCGTGGCACTACAGCCATTGCCAAGATGAGCGCTAATAATCGAGGAGTCAGTATAGGCTTTGTGCAAGCGCTGGGCGGCCTGTTGCGATACATAGCGGTGACTGGTGCCGTGAAAACCATAGCGACGAAGGCCGAATTCTTTATAGTATTGATAGGGCAATCCATAGGTATAGGCATAATCGGGCAGGCTTTGGTGAAAGGCAGTATCAAATACGGCCACCTGCGGTAACTGGGGAAATTGTTCCGCTAACAGTTCAATGCCCACTATGTTGGCTGGGTTATGCAAGGGCGCAAGGTGGCTGCAAGAGGCGATATTTTTCATTACCGCAGCATCTATCACTACTGATGCCGAAAAAAATTCACCACCGTGAACCACGCGGTGACCAATAGCCGCAATACCGCCATCAAATAAACCGGCATCGCCCAATGCCTTGGTAATGGCCGTAATAGCGCCGCGGTGTTGGGCACTGTGAAGGGATAGTGTATTTTTGTCTCCGCCCTGGATTCGCCAACTGAGGACTGCATCGGCATCACCCAACTTTTCCGCAAGACCTGCTGCGAGTTGATTTTTTTGGCTGTCAAATAAAGAGAATTTAACCGACGAACTACCGCAGTTAATCACCAGAATTTTTTTTATCGACATAGAGGGCCTCTACTGTAGTAGGGTTTGTTTTAGGCAGTCGTCGCTCTAGTGGATTAACGACAGTATCGCGCGGTGGATAAAGAACCCGATGAGCAATAATAAAATGCCCGTTAAATAGGTCAGCCAAAAATGGTTATTGAATTTATCCGCAAAGAAAAAGGGAATAAAAAACAGATAGGAGACGGGAATGCCAATCATAATGCTTTTGGCAAATACGATACTGGCGTTGGGATTGGCGTGTTCTATATAGGAAAAAGCCAGTGCCAACAGGGATACTATCGGCAGCGCGATAATAAAGCCGGCTAACTCAGGCTTTTTGTCAGACAGCCATGACGCGAAGGCAATGGTTGCAGCGGCAACCAACAGCTTGGTGAGGGTAAACCATAGGGTCATTTATGCTACCTCGATTTTTTTGGGTTAAATAATTGCATATCATAGCTTAAGTCAATCGAATCAGCTATAGACGGGGGACAGAAGTGGATAGGGGGTATTTACTGGCGGGGGGCTGGTCGCAGCCTGTCAGCTTGTTCGCCTGGGTTGGCGATAACGGCATCTAAGGCTTCGAGAGGAATATGCAATAGTACATCCGGATGCATCTCGCTTTCATCGATGCCGCCCCAAAAGCCCTCCCCCTGCAAGGTGCGGCCGATGGCATTGACGGCGGCGCGGTTTAGAGGCACCACGCTGACCAGAGTATAGTGGCCAAACTGGCTGCTTCGCTCAAGGGCTGAACGGCCGACATAGCCCACTACCGCACCCTCAGAGGCATCAATACCGCCGATAATGGATTCACCGCCGGGGTCGTGGATCAGGTAGACCCGCGCCGCCAAACCCGGCGCCCGCTGGCGCCATAGGGCGATTTGATTGGCTGTGCTTGTAGCCAGGCGACCGGCATCTTCTAGTTCCTCACTGGTGAGTGCCGTCATTTCTTCTGCGGTGAAGGGGCGTACAGGGGTGTCCCGTGGCGACAGGGCTTGCAGTAACTGTCGATCTTCTTGCAGGCGGGAGGCGGTTTGATAGTTGGGTAATTCTCGCTCGTAAATAAAGCCATGGGTGTCCCGGCGCTGTGTAAACAGTTGCTCTAAACGGGCTTCTTGGGCCAAGATATTGCGCGCTTCGTCTTCGGCGGGCTGATCCTGATTTATGGCATCAAAGCGGACCCGGGCCAAGATGCTGGCGGCGCCCATTTCCATCACTTGCAGGCGCCGTAAATTCGCCATTACATCGCCATGGTTTTGAATATAAGATCGATAATAGGCGGGGGACGATTCCATGGTGAATAGCTCAGGGATGGGCTCCATTGACGCCATTAAGCGCTGGTAGGCATCCAGGATCTGGGTGACATGGGCGCTGCGCCCGGGGACCGTCACCCGCGGTGCATAGGTGTCGCCGGTGATCACTAAGGCCATAATGCTTTGATAGCGCAGCTCGTAACTGTCCAATAAATTGACGTAAGTGCTATAACCAGGGCTGCCAGGTGAGATAAGCGGCGCAGTGCGCAGAGTGCGCCCGGGCAGTGCCTGGGGGTTGAGACGATAGCGGGCATTGCGCAGCATCATATCCAGCTCTTGTTGAGATTCGAGAACATCGTCCCAGTCGATATCTTCATAATCGGTGCGGTAGATTTCCCAATACAAGCCGTAAAAACTGAGGGCATCGTCCATTTCATCCCACTGATCCATATCGCGAACTTGTTCGGCACTTAGGCTATCCAAGGCCAGGGAATCATCGATTTCGCCAAAGCGCTCGCCAATGGACTGCAACTGAGTATCTGTAGTGTCGGCAAAGGCCAAGTGTCGCAATCGCAAAAATTCCGCCCGCATAGTATCCAGCTCACGCAGACCCACATAGCTGGTGGCCGCTTCGGTGTAGGCTTGATCGAAATAATTCATGATGTCATCGTCTAATGCCCGCGCCCGCTGGCGATAGTTGCGGATAGTCGCCTCAATAGCGCTGCTATCGCTTATGCCCGTGGCGGCCAGGCTCTCAGGACTTCGGTCGGCCAGCTGTAGCGCGCCGACTGTGGTGCGGTAAGCGGGGAGCAATTCATCTCTTAACTGTTGGTCGACAAAGGTCACTGCCGATGGCGCAAAGGCAAATGCCCTTTCGAGCCAGTCGTAAAAGCCGGTGGCCTCTAACAGGGGATCGACAATAAACATTAAACCCAGTGACAGCAGTGCCGCCGCCGGGTGGCGGCTGCCGATATGCTCGGCAAAAAATAATAATCCCAACTGCACGCTGTTGCGGATGCCCGAAGCCGTGACCTGGGTCCACCACATTTCGTCAGAGCCGTGATCTGCGGCCATGGTCTGGGCCACATCCATCACCGCCAGGATCACAAATTCAAAGGGTGATACCCGTACCGCACTCATCATGCGCATGCCGATGTGTACGCCATAGGCGTTGTGGGCGCTGCCGATAAGGGCTTCTAGTGGTGGAATTTCATCGTCTTCAATGCGCTGGTTTAAGGCTTCCTGGGCTTTGAGGGTAAACACCACCATCATGCCCCCCAAGGGCCGGCCCATTCGCTCTAAGGCCCAGGCCGCACCGCGGTTTATGCCGCCCATTTGCCCGCGGGTAGTCACCGACTCGTTGGTGGTCACGTCGACCTCGAGTGTACGGCCACCGGGCATGGCGATTCGTGCCCCCTCTGTGCTCATACCCATTGCGCTTTCTGTGGCGCTGATGCGCGCCTCGATAGCAGACAGCTCTGCTTCCAGTGCCGTTCGGTTAGCGGGGACTTCGGCTGCGGCCAACACGCTGCGGAGCAATTCTTTTTGGGTGCGCAACAGGCGTAAATAGTCCATAACCTGCTCGGCGGGCATTTGACTGCCTTCTGGCATGGCCTGTTCCATGGTCTGCAGTTGCTGGCGATTGCGCAAAAAGGTGCGGCCGTTTTCGCTGAGGTCGGCCAGGGTTTCCAGGTTTAATATCACTAAGGTGTATTCATTGAGAATAGGAATGCGGCCCACTTCGCGAAAGCCATAGCCGTCCATTGCCTCGACGGCGGCCATGGCGTCAATTAGGGCCTGGGCCTGTGGGTCTGCTATTCGCGGGGGTGCTTCGGCGGCATCCGCTGGCGGGCGCTCGGGTAATACTTCTGGCCGGTTGCTTCTGGATGGCTGATTATTTCTGCCGCTGCCGCGACCAATACCGTCGCCCTCCATACCGTAGTCGGTGACCGCGTCATAATAGTCAACCAGGGCATTTTTAATGCTTTGTTGGTGCCTAAGCAGTGCGGCATCACCGGGGCGGGCCTCTAACTGCTCTTGAATAAAGGTTAGGGTGCTGCCAGCGCGACGCACCAGTAAATCGTTGGGCGGTCGTCCCCGGTAGGCTTCGGCAACCACCCCGGAGACTCGCTGCTCACCGATCATGGCTTCAATAACCCGAATATCCTGGCCGCCCATGGTGAGAAATATTTCAAAGCCCATACTGCGAAATAAAAAGGCTGTGGCGGGATCAATAAAACTGGTGCTTTGATCCCCCGTAATCGCCCTATCGCGAACCGAGACGGCTATTGCCTCCGCCGAAGGACCACCGGCATGGGTGTCTACCCCGGTCAGGCGGGTGAGTAGCTGCGCCATTTTGGCAAAGTTGCTACTGGTGGTAATAAATCCCGATTGCATATGGTGAGTCGCATCCCAAATGCGAAAGCGCATGGGCTTGCCCAGTTGCTCCATTGCCGCTTCCATCGCCTGAATACTGCGGGTAATGTCGGCAGAGCGGATATCGGGCACCACAATCAGGTGATTGCCATTGGGCAATTCAATAATGTAGCTGGTGGAGTAGCGATCGGCCCTGTCACTGGGCAGCTCGCCTTCTGCTAATTGCGCGCGGGTATCGCGGTCCATAAAGCTGGAGCGCCGCACCCCTTCTGCGGGCGATTCCACAAAGGCATCCTGTAAATCGCCTGAACCGTATTCAAGTGCTTGCGGCAATGTGGTGCCCGGTGCAGAAGTGCTGACCACCCCCAGACCCGCCTCAGAAGGCACCAGGATTTCCAGGGCAATGGGGATACGGCTGGCGCGAAGAGTTTCTAAAGCGCTTTCGGTTAAAGCCTCGATTCGCGCCCGACGCAAGGCCTCATCGGGCTCTAATGGCATCTCCGCCGCCTGGGCTTCGGCTTGAATGCGCGCCTGCTGGCGCATTTGCTCTTCTACCAGGGCCTGTTGGTTGTTGTACATCTCCGGCAGCAGGGTTTGTAGCGGCTCGGCGCCGGTGGTCGTCTTCATTAATAGCTGGAGTGCATTGGTGCGAATGCTGCCAATGGTAAATTGGCGGGCAACCTGTGGGCCGATAATGCTGTGGTCTCCATGGCCATGGGAGAGAATAATTTCTCTAAAATGCCCTGTGGGATTAATTTCCATTAAACGACTGAGGGTTGCATCCGCCAGTGCTTGGTTTAAGCGACCCGCAATGGCGTTAATACCCGCATCGATAAGGATATAGTCCGAGTGTGTTTTCAATACGGTGGTGCTGCCCGCCCCTACTGCCAGTTTGGTATAGGTGGTGGTGATCACCACTTCCGGCGTCTGCGCAATAACGTCGATCACGCCATCGACGGTGAAGGCCGTTGGCGGCAAGGGGGTTGAGGTGAGAGCGAGATGGGGTCCGGTTATTGACCCGGCATGATCTTCGGAAGTATCGCGGGCCACCGCCGGAGGGCGGCAAACCGCCTCGGGGACGGCATCGGCGCGGGCATAGACATGTTCTCGCGGCACGGCGTAAAACACACTGGTAGTGGCCATCTCCACCGGTTGATTGAGTATAAAGGTCGAGGTGCGCTGCTGACTGGGGTCCTGCCGCTGCTCATCCAGTAGGGGCAGCGGCAGCTCCACATGGAGCGCCACCTCACTGGGTATCTCGTGGTCACCCGCCTCGGCAGCGACATGGAATGAGCTGCGGCCATAGGCCGCCACGGTCTGGCAAGTGGGGTAGTGCTCCCCTTCATCCCAGCGTTGAATCTGTCGATGACCGGCCATAGGGCTAATCGGTAAGGGGGACCAGGGTAACAGAGCGAAAGCGCCGTCCTCGCCGGGCTGACGGCCACCGCTCTGCTGGACACTGTGAGTCGCCTCATGGGCCATTAGCCTTAAGTCCGTTGGCTGTTGCCCAGAGCCCAGGAAGATAGCATTTTTATGGGTAAAGGCTTTGGCATTGAGGGCGTCCGCTGCCTGATGGGAGTAGGCATCATTGTGCACCCGCAGCGGTGACAAATCAGTGCCCAGCTCAGCTTCCAGGCGCCGCTGTATGCCGCCCGGTAAGGGCGCGCCTGCCGTGGGTGGCGATAGCCCATCACTTGCCGGCGGCGATGCTGGCGCGGTGCCACTGGCTTTATGGGTATGAGGTCGCACTTGTCCCGATGATTGGCTGACTCGATTGGCTACGGCGTCTGCTTCCTGCTCTTGCTTGCTATTGCTGTCGCTTACCGTTAGCGAACGATCACTTACGTTCACCTCTTGAGTCCCCAGGGCTTGCCCGGACGGCATTTTAGGTTGCGCTGAACCACCACTGTTTGTGGCGGATGACCCAGAGCGACTGCCCGAGCGCCGTCGCGATCGCGCGCGCGCCCAGCGGGCGCGAACCCGCTCGGGCACATCGACCATGCTAAACAGAGCCGCCAGTTCTGGATTCTGGGTAACGCTGGGAATACCGTAGCTAATCTTGGGTTGATCGGGGGTGCCGGCAACCTGTATATCAAATTCAAAAAACTCTGCGCGCCGACCGCCTTGGGAGACTTCGATTCGATAGGTAATGGATTCCAGATCTAAAGACCCAGGGCGCATATGAGTTTCGGTGCGCACATGGAAGTGGGCGCCCGCCGGTGCTTCATCCCTGAGGCCGCGCATAAACTCTTCGATACCGTCATTTTGAATGGCCAGGTTTACCTCGGCAGGGGCATAGGGGATGGCAAAGGGACTTTCAAAACCCGTACCCTGACCTAAGGTATGGGCTCGATGGTGGCCTTTACGGCCGGCTTCACCCGGGCGATAAAATTCTTTTTCAAAGCCCTGGCGACCGTGGGCGGGACCCACATAGCTTTCGTGGGCTATACCCCCTCCCCGCAGGCGCCATACGCGATGACCGCCGGGGAATTCATAGACCACTCCCTCGGGCAAGGTATCAATATTGCCCGCCAGATCTCTGGGCAAAGTGTCATAATCCACTTGCCGCACAGGCCAGCCTGTGGGTGCACGAGTGTGAAAGGCACTGAGTTCGCGATTGATGTTTTCTTCGATTAAAGAGGCTCGCATTTCCAGGGCCCGGGCTCGCTGTAAGAGCGCGTCCCGCTGCCCGGACAGGGTCCCCGAAGTGCGGGCGGCGCGCTGGGCTTGCTGGCGCAGGGCCTTGGCCTCGGCTGCCACTTGGCGCAGGGCTTCGATATGGGCGCTGTTAGGGGGGACTCGTCCACGCATACTGCGCATGCGATCCAACACATTTACGGTCAGATCGGTACACAGATCACTACAGCGAGTAATGCGGCCGTCCTGCCATAGGCCAAATTGATGATGTTCACCCATGGCATTGCGCAGCCCGGCCTGCCCTTCCAGCGCCAGGTCTCCTCTGGCCCCTGGCTGTAGTCCGCGGTGGCTGGCATTTTCCAGGGCATTGCCGGCTTCATCCACACCTTGGTGAGCAGTACCTGGAGGCAGTTCGGGGCTATCGGGTCGAATCCGCGGCACGCCAGTATCGGGATCGATTTCAATATGCAGTGGCGTGCCTTGACGCAGGTCTTTTACATTGCCGCGCAGGGACACTATCATCAGGCCACCGCTTATTAAGCCCGTTAGCACCAGGCGACCCAGGGCATCATTGCGCTCTGCCTGGGTCATGCCCTGCTGTGACTGAATCATCCGCGCCTGCTGGATAAAGTCCTGGGCCGCCAGGTAGAGATTGACGCCTTCGGCGGCGGTGGCGGCCCCTTGGGCAGCAAACCATAAACGGCTGGAGCCCCGGGCCAGGGCCGTGGCCCTGGCGGCGGCCGCACTACCCTGGGCGGCACGGCCTGCGGCCATGGATATTTTCGCCACCTGACCGACCATAAGAGGCAGGGCCGCCACTATATCCAATGCGATGGTGAGCGCCGCCCGATCAACATCGGCCTGGGTGAGTTGGTTGTGTTGGTCCAGTGCAGACAGATTGGCCAGGGTAGAGCCAATGGCAAAACCCGTGGACGCCAGCAAAGCAACCGCAGCCGGAGTGCCGTAGCCCGCCGTACCCAAGACAATGCCGAGTACCGCAAAGCTAACCCCAATGGCCGTGAGCCAGTCGCTCAGGGTCCAGGGTTCAGTGGTTTGCAGGGACCAGCGCTGCCCGCTGGGAGCAGTCCAGTATAAATAACCTTTGGGAAATTTTAGTTTATGATTTAACTGCTCAAACAGTTCAGCGGGAGGGTCTGCAAAACTATCGGGAGTGGTTAAGCTTTTTAGCACGTTGTTGGGCTTGAAGCGAACGCTGGGGCGACCGGCAGATGTGAGGTCGTGTAGCTCCCATTCAAAATCTTCTGCCCACTGGTCGCCACTGGGGTTCTCTACCTGGGTCAGGTAAAACATCCAGGGAATGCCCTGGGCTACACGCTGTTGTTCCCCTGCTTCATTTTTTATAGTGGCAAATTTATCGTTGGGGTAAAACACCGCGGGAATTTTTACCGCATCCGGGTGATGCTGCTGAAAGCGCTGCTGGCGAGCCAGCAGATCGCGGGCATATTCAAAGGACTGCACGAGCTCTGATGAGCGCGGCAAGCGCTGCAATAAGAGATTATCCATTACCCCAATGGCCACGCCGTACTCCCCCATGACCCGCTGCCACTGTTCAAGCGTGCTGGCCGCATCCACCAGGTGCATGGCGACGCGCACTTTAATCACAATGGAATCGGTGTGAGTATTAAGCCAACCCTCGGGGTTGGCCTCGAAGCGGGCATTGTTATCGACTAATTGACCGGCGGTCGCTGTGTTGCCGCCGGCGGAAGACGGCAGACCGGGAAAGGCCATCGGCGCCGCCGCTTGTGGCGCTGACGGATGGCAGCCCCCGTGGCAAATAGGGGCCTTATTGGGGGTATTGTTGGCTTGGTTTTGCAGGTCTTGGTAATCGCGACCAATGGCCGCTTCATGGTTTTCTTGGGCGCTTGCGGCCTGCACCAGGGATTGGAAAAATACGGAAAATGCCGTGCGCACCAGTTCAGCGGTTTCCGCAGAGATTTCACCGGCGGTGATCGCCGTCGCCAGCGACTCTTTGGCTAACGCTGCTCTGGCCCAGTTGCTCATTAAATCTGCCGGGAGTTGCGGCTGGGACTGAAAAAAACCGCTAAAGCCTGACAGCTCCGATGGCGATGACGGCGATTGGTCCGCCATGACCTGCTGCAACATGGCGGCACGGGTTTGCATTAACGATGCACGGCTGCTGGCAATATCGTCACTTAAACTGGTGTTTTGTCCGTCCAGTGCATTGTGAAAATTATCGCGATGGGAGCGAGTCCAGCGATTGTGCTGCCTCTGCTCACGATTCCGACGCTGTCTGGCGCGACGGCTGCTCTCATAGGCGGCGCGCCCCATGGCGGTGGTTTGTCTGTCCAGTCGGGGGTTGCGCTGGATGAAGGGATGATAACTGGCGGACTGCTGCACCGCGTGGGTTAATTCATGAGCCAAGAGCCACTGGCCCGATGCTGTCTCCGGTTTAAATTGGCCCGGCGCAAAGGCAATATGGTTTTGTAAGGTAAAGGCCCGAGCATTAATATCGTCAGTCGCCCGGGCGGCATTTGCATCGGTGTGGAGACGCACATGATCCAGGGAATGGCCGAGTCGAGTTTCATAAAATGCTTGTGTGTGTGCAGGTAATTTTTTTCCTCCCGATTGTAGTCGCGAAAAATGATCTGCCTCTGGGGGCTGGGGCGCATTTTGTGCTGCGCTGGTTTTGGCTTGAACGGCGTTGGTTTGAATAGGCGCAGACTCACAGCAGGGTTTCGGCCCCTGTTGTTCACAGCTTGCACATTGTCGCTGTATATGGCTGGCGCTCAAGGGGGTAATTGGCAAAGGGGTAGTCGCCGGAGTGGCAACATAATTGCCCCTGTTTATCTCTGCGCTGATGCCTTGATGGGTGAGATTATCAGCAACTCTATCCGCTTCTTTTTCATAGGGATCACCGGGCCTGCCCACCGTCAATTTGGCTTGTAACAGGCCCTGCATAGTAAGATTATCCAAATCACCCTGAGCCGATAGTTGCTCGCCCTCCACAGGCTTGTGCCGGGCGGGAGCTTTATCAGAGGCAGTGGTTTTATCTGCTTGTTGGCTGGCTGGTCTTTGCATTTTTCAGAGGACAGAGGACAGAAGACAGAAGACAGAAGACAGAAAACGGAGGACAGAGGACTGAGAATAGCGACTGTGCCTTGCACTCTGACTTAGTTCGCTAAGTAGCACATTGGCGGCTTCGGTTTTTATTTGGTTAATGTTTATTGCCATAAGAGATACCTTTTCAGGGTTCAGAGGACAGCTACTATTCTCAGTCTTCAATCTTCTGTCCTCTGTCTTCTGTCCTCTGAACATTCACCAGTTCAAAATAGTGCTTAAACTCCGAAGGTGAAGGGACTTTGCCTTGTTTAATCATTTGTCGCGCCGAGGCTCTCAGCAAAATCGGCATGTCGATGCGCTGGCTTGTAGAGTTGGCGGCCATAAGGGCGGCATCGAGTACGATATTTTTAATATCGCCGCCAGTGTTGGAAAATTGTCGAGCTAAAAAATTAAAGTCAACGCCATCATCCAGCGGTGCTTTTTCAGTAAACATTCTGCGCCAAATTTTTTCGCGATAGACCTCGTCGGGGCGCGGAAAGTCGATAATGTACTGAAGGCGGCGGGTAAAAGCCTGGTCGATATTTTTGGACAGGTTAGTGGTCATAATCACCACGCCGTCAAAGTGTTCTATTTTTTGCAGCAGATAGGCCAATTCAACATTGGCATAGCGGTCATGGGCATCTTTTACTTCTGAGCGTTTGCCAAATAAGGCCTCGGCCTCATCAAAAAATAAAATACAGTTTGCTTCGCGGGCGGCGGTAAATATTTTATCCAGGTTTTTTTCGGTTTCGCCGATATATTTTGACACTATCCGGGATAAATCGACGCGGTACATATCCAAACCAAGCTCACCGGCAATCACGCTGGCCGCCATGGTTTTGCCGGTGCCGCTGGCACCGGCAAACAGGCTGGCCAAGCCGCGGCCATAGCCCAGGCGAGAGCCAAAACCCCAGTGTTCATACACTTGTTTGCGGCTGCTCACGGCGGCGATTATTTCTTGAATACGCGTCAGTATTTCTCGGGGAAGAATTAAGTCATCGAGAGAGAAGCGGGGTGTAACTTTGTCGGCTAACTGTGCAATTTCACTGTGGGATTGCTGCTTTACTGACGCCAATAAAATATCGAGGCCAATATTTATTGGTTTATGACGACTGGATACATTGTCATAGCCGGCGGCAAGCCGTTTAATGGCAATCTCTATTTGTTGAAAATCAAGGCAAAAGGTATCGGCAATAAAATCAAGCGTTTGGTCTGAGGTGAACATGCCATTGCGATCAAGAAAATAGCGCCAGACGGTTGCTCTCTCAGCGACATCCAGAGGCGGCACACTATAGTGATAATACGATTTTTGTGAAAGGCAGGGGGGCAGCCGGTCATGGGGCACCATTAGCAACAGGTGCACATCACTGCGCTCTATCGTATCCACAACAAGGCACAGTGTTAATGGATCAATGCGATCAATAGCCACTTTACTCAAGTCAATAACGATTGCACAATTGGCTAATAAAGCGTAGTGAATAATAAATCGAAGCCCATCAAGCAATTGATGTTTATCCTGCGCAATTTTCTCATAATGTAAAGAAACTCGCTTTATATGCTTAGGCAGCAGTAAAAAATCCGCTATAAAGTAAGCCGCCGAGTAGCAACTCACCTCAAACAATAGGCGAATTGGCTGATTGAGTCCTTTTAATTGAGCAGACAATGAATGTATTTTTGTTTTTCTTTTTTGGGAAAATGGCAGTGTAGCATCAATTTTATATGGGCTGGTTAAGGCTTCGGCAATATGACTTAAATCAATATTTGACAGTGAGCCTTCAAGCAAAAAGTAACGCGCAAATGATGCCAGTGAAAAAGCAGATTGCCGGTGATAGCCTTGCTGGTCGATTGTTTTTAGCTGTAATAATCCGCTTTTAAATACATGATTATTTTCTGAATAATCAATATTTATCTTAGCGTGCCTGGTATCGAGAAGTTTTAAAACCAGTTCAACCGTCGGCATTTTTTTACTGG
>JBCBZU010000274.1:0-3807 GCA_039815165.1 Pseudomonadota bacterium | reverse complement strand
GCTGTTGGTGACAAATGCCGTGGAGTAACCAGTTGCCAATATGCTGACTGGAAATGCGTAGTGTGGCGCGATCTTCCATTAAAGGGATGGCATTGAGATCAGGTATTTTAGAACAGCCAATACCCTGCTCAACCCAGTGCACCACATAACCCAAAATACTTTGAATATTATTAGTCAGTTCTGTTTCAAGCTCTTCAATGGAGAGTCCGTGAAAATGTTCCATTATTGGAATCCTTAGCATGTCATCAATGTTGATACCCTGGCGTTGTTTGATATCGTTCTGGGCGGAAAACACATCAATTTTGTGATAGTGCAGTGCGTGTAAGGTTGCCGCGGTGGGCGAGGGAACCCAAGCGGTGTTGGCGCCAGCAATGGGGTGCATGATTTTTTCTTTTAGCATCTGCGCCATTGCATCGGGCATGGCCCACATGCCTTTACCAATTTGCGCCCGGCCTTGAAAGCCACAGGCAAGTCCAACATCCACATTGTTGTCTTCATAGGCTGTAAACCAGGCTTGTTCCTTAATCTTTGCCTTGGGCCAAAATGCACCGGCGTGCATGCTGGTATGAATCTCGTCGCCGGTGCGATCCAAAAAGCCGGTATTGATAAAGGCAATCCGCTGTTTGGCGGCAAAAATACAGGCTTTTAGATTCACGCTAGTGCGCCGCTCTTCATCCATAATGCCGATCTTGATGGTATTGCGCGGTAATTGCAGCATGTCTTCTACCCGATTCAATAATTGACAGGTAAAACTCACCTCATGCGGGCCGTGGAGTTTGGGCTTTACGATATAGATGCAGGCTTTGCGACTATTTTTTATCGCCGCATTTTGTTGTAGATCTAAACCGCCAATCAAGCTGGTGATCACAGCATCGATAATACCTTCTGGTGTGTGCTTATCCTGTGAATCTTTCACCATAGCGGTTTGCATATGCAGGCCAACATTGCGAATCATCATTAAGCTTCTGCCGGGAACTGCGTAAGGCTTGCCATCCCGCCCGGTGAAATGTCGGTCGTGATTCAGATGTCGAAGCGTAACCGAGCCATTTTTTTCAAACTCTGCGACCAGCGAACCCTGAATAAGACCCAACCAGTTACGGTAAATATTGACTTTATCCGCAGTGTCAACAGCGGCAACGGCATCCTCACAATCCATAATGGTGCTAAGCGCAGATTCAAGATGGATGTCGTCGATTCCGGCCATATCATCTGAGCCTATTTGCCCTTTGCGATTAATCTGGAGCTCGATATGTAATCCATTGTTTTTAAGCAAAATGGATTCTGGATCGTGTTTGGAGCCATTGCTGGCAACAAACTGGCGATTATCCTTTAAGCCTGTGGTGCTGCCGTCAGCAAATGTGGCCAATAGGTTATTGAAGTAAATAAGATAGGCGCATACTTGCTTATGGGAACCCTGCTGTAATGGAAAGCTGTCATCGAGAAAATTTTTGCTGTACTCAATAACATGTCTGCCTCGTTTCGGGTTGTAGTGGCTTGTTTGCTCTGCGCCGTTTGACTTAGGAATAACGTCGCTGCCGTATAGGGCATCATACAAACTACCCCAGCGTGCATTGGCTGCATTGATGGCAAAGCGCGCATTCTTTAGGGGCACCACTAATTGCGGTGCTGCAATCGTGGCAATTTCATCGTCAATAGGGGGGGTTTCTATGCTGAAGTTAGCGGGTACTGCTTGTAGGTAGCCAATGCGTTTAAGAAATTGCTTATAACTATCCAGATCAAATGCATGCTGTTGATGCCATTGATCAATTTGCTTTTGCATAGTCTCCCGTGTGGCCAATAACGCACGGTTCACCGGGCTAAAGTCGTCTATTAACTCGGCGAAGTCGGCCCAAAACTGCTGCTTATCAAGACCCGTTAGCGGCAATACCTCATTATTGACGAAATTGCTCAGTGCCGGATCGACCTTGGCTTGTGCCTGTCGCTGGGGTGTGTTCATGGTGTTGCCCTCAATGCTTTATATGAACCTTAGTTGCTGGAGAAACAGCTCAAGATGGAGATGTTCTAAGAAGGTATTTGCAGTTTAGGCGAGAATTTGTAAAAATTTCACAATAAAAATTTTACAGTGTAAATTTTACAACTATACGGGCAGCATCAGTAATGCTGCTGGAGAGGCGAAGATGAAGTCTTACAAGAGCCTAATGCGCAACGCCCACTTTTTGGGAACTAAAATTCGCAATCTTCGCAAGCGCAATAACCTGACCATGGAAGACCTGTCTGCCCGCTGCATTAAGATCGATAGGGAATGTGCCCCCTCTGTGTCCTACCTATCCATGATCGAGCGCGGCAAGCGCTTCCCCAGTGAAGAGATGCTGGATGTTATTGCCCAGGTTTTTCAAAAGCAGGTGAGTTGGTTTCTGGACCATTTTCCGGAAGAGGCGGCGATTACCCCTGTAAAAGGCAATCGCGGCGGCATAAAAGGGATGGCACTAGAGCCTGGCTTTCTGTTTTCTAAGGACATTTTACAAATAGTCGTGCCTGAAATGCTGTCTCAAACCGGCGTTTCAGGTCAGCAGTTTGCCCATTTATTGATCCGTGCCCACCAAGAGCTGCACCAAAATCACTTTCCTGACCTTGAGAGTGCCGCTGAAGACGTGGGGCGTAAACAAATGCCCCTGAGTTTGGATGCCGTAAAGGGGATCTGCCGTGGGCTGGGTTTAACCATCTGCTGGTTTGACCGTGTACCGGATGAAATTCTTGATGAAGTGGGCAGTTCATCCATGAACATGGTGCGCTCCTTCTTTGTGCCGCCCAATCAGGTCTATATTAATCGTACTCTGGCGTCACAGCCAGCCCGTCTTAAATATGACCTGGCGGTACAAATAGGCCATTGCGTTCTGCACAATGGCGATGGCGTGAAAGGGATGATGGTCGCCGGTCGGGGCAGTGCCGGGCCTGGTCTGCAAGCGGCGCATACAGAGCCCTTATCGCCCTCATCGCTATCTTCCATAGATGCGCAAGACATTATCCACGCCTGGAGAGACTTTGAATGCAGTTTCTTTGCGGGTGCGTTATTGTGTCCGAAGGTGCCTTTTCGTCAGCTCCTCGATCGCCACAGTTATGAAATCAGCGTGGGCCAGCGAGTGGATGTATCCCCGTCGCTTGCCATGCGCCGTATGACAGCGGTGTCTCCCTATCCCCACTGGCATTATTTCGACGCCTATCCCCCCGGTAAACTGAAGGCGGTCTATCGCGGCAATGGTATTCCCCTGCCTTGGGGTAATATGCGTATGGTGCAGGACCCTTGCCAGCATTGGGCGGTTTTTCGTATGTTGGGCAGTGATTTTGCGGCCACCTCTTCACAGCTTTCGGTGTTGGATGTCGATAAGCACCCGAGGATTTATTGCTGCGAGTCGATTCAGGTGCAGGATCTCGCGGATAATTCCCATGTGCTATGCGCAGGTATCGATCTCAACCCTGCAATTGAATCTCAGGGTGTGGACGTGGGCGCTTTAGCCTCAGAGCTAAAAGCCTTTTGCGTGTCCCAGGGAGGCACCGCAGAGATCCCCAGGCTTATTAAAAGAGAATTAAGCCGTGTCGCTAAAATTTTAAATATAGGCTGGGTAGAGAGGGGCATCGACAATGTCGCTCGCGTGATTTGCCCTCGCAGCAGCGACTGCCCACGACATCCTTGCTGCCATCAAGGGGCCGATAACAGCGGCACTGGGCTGAATTTGCAGCAAGTGCAGCAGGCGATTATTGATTCGGTCAAGGCCACAGAGTAGTTTTTTTACCTGGAAAACTCAGTTTAATGCCGGTATTAAACTATTTTTCTATTTAATTCAAAGG
>JBCBZU010000418.1:0-2531 GCA_039815165.1 Pseudomonadota bacterium | reverse complement strand
TATCCTCAACCAGTTCTTCACCTGCCACACCTGCCAGCCAGGAAGCAGCGCAAACCTTAGCCGCCGCCATTGAATCAGGAAAGATTGACGTCCCGGTTCTACCGGAAACCGCTCACCGGGTTATCACACTGATACAAGATCCCGATTCTGATGCGTCGCAGTTATCCTCTATTATCCAGTCAGATCCAACAATGGTCGGGCATATTATGCGCATTGCTAACTCCGTCGCCTACACGCCCAACGCCAACCTGATCTCTGTGCAACAAGCGGTTGCCCGACTGGGCATGGTGGAGATCAGCAATATTGCCTTTTCTACATCCTTAAATGGAAAAATGTTTAATGCGCCAGGTTATGAAAATGACATTCATTTAATTTGGCTGCACGCACTGGCCACCGCACTGTGGTCAAAGGAAGTGGCACGCTCAATGCGCAGTAATGTAGAAGCCGCTTTTTTATGCGGCCTATTACACAGCATAGGGCAACCAGTCATACTGCAAACACTAGCGGACGGTAAAACGGGTGCGACTGCATTGACCGACAATGAGTTGACTCAATTGTACAAGCAATTTGAGCAAGGTTATGCCGATGCCGTTGTAAAAGAATGGGGGCTACCGGCCATTGTTTGCGAAGCAATCAAATACTATCAACACTTTGCCGATGCACCTGGCGAACCCGAGCTGGCAGCAACGATTGCCTTTGGGCATCAACTGGCACACTTAATGTTGCACCCTGAGCATACTGAAAAAGACAGTATCATTCACTCTCCCGCTTTGGAATTAATCAACCTTTATCCCGATGAGGTTGAGGCGCTTATCGAAAAAACACCTTCCATTCATACAGCCATGGATACACTGTTGTCATGACTTACGACTACGATTTAATTGTCATAGGCAGCGGTCCTGCAGGACAAAAATCTGCTGTACAAGCCGCCAAACTGGGTAAAAAAGTCGCCTTGATTGAGCGTGACCGCTATCTCGGTGGGGCTTGCGTTCACCGCGGCACCATTCCCTCTAAAACGCTACGGGAAAACGCATTAAGAGTCACTCACCTACGCGCCAATGCAAAATTATCGGGCGAGTTTGCGTTGAGCGAAAATTTTGAAATGGCAATACTCATTGACCGGTTGGATGAGGTCTTAAAGGCACACGACAACTTTATGGAAAAGCAAATTCGTCGCAACAATATTGATCGAATTCATGGTCGAGCCGCCTTTAAAGACGCCCACCACATCAACATCACCAAAGTAAAGGGCGAAATAAAAACCTACAGCACTGATAAAGTCATTATTGCAACCGGTTCATACCCTAGAACACCTGAGCATATTTCTATCGACCATGAGCACATCTACGATAGCGACTCTATTCTGTCGATGCTATATCTACCCAAAAGCCTAACCGTATTAGGTGGTGGGGTGATCGCCAGTGAATACGCTTCAATCTTTCAGGCGCTTAATGTTAAAGTGACCATGATTGATAAATATCCATCGCCTTTGGGTTTTTTAGATAGCGATTTAACTGATAAATTTATTCATGCCTTTGAAGCTATGGGCGGCACCTGGATGGGAAATAGTGTAGTCAAGAGTGCCCACTGGGATGGGCATCATGTGCTTACTGAACTGGAAGATGGATCGTTAATAAAAAGTGAAAAATTACTGTGTGCTGCGGGTCGCATCGCCAATATCAATGATTTACAAATGAATAATATTGGCTTGGCACGAAATGAAAATGGGCTGATCTCCGTTGACTGGGATTTACAAACCGATGTTGCCAATGTCTATGCCGCTGGCGATGTTATTGGTCATCCCGCACTCGCGTCAACCTCTATGGAACAGGGAAGACGAGTAAGCTGCAATGCCTTTGATATTCCCATCGGCGAAATGAGTCAAATGATTCCAACCGGTATTTATGGTATACCCGAATTGTCTTCTGTTGGTCTCACAGAATCAAGTGCGCGCAAACAACATGATGCAGTGCTTGTGGGCAAAGCCTACTTCGAAGAAATCGCTCGCGGTCAAATCTCTGGCATCCAAGACGGCATGCTTAAAATTATTTGCGATGCTAAAGGCGAAAAAGTACTGGGCGTCATGATCGTTGGTGAAGGTGCAACAGAGTTAATTCATATTGGCCAGATGGCTATATTATCCAATGCCAATGTCGATATATTTGTTGAAAGTATTTTTAACTTCCCAACACTCGCGGAAGCCTACCGCGTTGCCGCATTAGCCGTCATCGGGCAGCGTTCGCGACAAAATCATAAGTACTAATTATAGGATTAACTTATAAGGATCTTGTTGATGCTAATCAAAGTACAGACGGCAAAACAATAATAATGATAAAACCGCCTATATCTTTTTATCTATTGACTTCGCTATAGCGTGCTTAACCCCGGTTTTAACTACCTACTACGATATATGTTCCATCGCTGGCCTTTGTTTTATTCTATAAATCAAGCGGCAATACAAGCATTATAAGTGTAGTCAGCGTGTTTTAAGGAAAGCAACACAGTATCGAGGCCAGGGTCTTGTCCACTGC
>JBCBZU010000007.1:0-15986 GCA_039815165.1 Pseudomonadota bacterium | reverse complement strand
TTGTAGGGTGTGTTACGGCACGAGATAATTTAATTGAAAAATTATTATGTTGAAAATGCCGTAACGCACCATCTTCTTAATCAGGACTTACCCAATTGTCACAGTGTCCTGTTGGTGCGGATCTATTTAGCGGTTCCGGTGCACTGGGTTTGGAAAGCTTGTCACGAGGAGCGGAAAAGGTGATTATGCTGGAGCTGAATGCAACTGTTATGAATCAACTAAGACAACATTGTTCGCAGTTACAGGCCGATGGGGCTCTGCTGGTACAAGAGGATGCATTGACTTGGCTGGCGTCCAGCGCTATCGACAGACACACTATCGATATTGCCTTTATTGACCCACCCTTCGACAAGAACTTGTGGGAAATCACCTTCGAACAACTGGTCGGGCAGGCGCTATTGGCGGAGGATGCTTTGATTTATATCGAGTCGCCCAAAGCCAAGGCCCTGACAATACCCCCATCATGGCAGCTGCACCGCAATAAAGTCAGTGGCGATGTCCACTACGCCCTCTACAAAAATAGCCCGGGGCCCTAAGGTGGGGCATACTGTCCAGCGGCAGTGATGGCGCCCATTGGGCTGTTTTGTGCAATCACAATCCACTTCTTGACCTTAGTGCTGCCGACTTTTTGTAAAATCTCTTTGGTGTCTTTTGCCCATAAACCCAGGTCGATGACTTGTTCGACAGGGTCGTGATAGCGCAGTCGCTTGCCGCCATTTTCACCGCGACTAATAGGCAATAAGTGTTCGCCGGTGGTCCCTAAAAGCCACAGCTGTTGCGGCTCTTGGTCGGATAATGTGGGGAGAGTAATTTTAATCTGTTGATCACCACTGGGCTGAATATCGATCGGGGCGATAGTCTCTCGTCGCCGGGCATGATCAATGATTTTATCGACGCGAGCGCTCCGGGAACCGACGACTCCGTAACGACCATTGACGACTATTTGTGGGGTATAAACACCTTGGCGGCCTTGCAATAATGCCTGATAACGACGTTGCCGTTGATCACAGTAGTCGCGGGAGAAGGTGTCCCTCCAACCTAAATAATTCCAATAGGTCACATGGCATGCCAGAGTAATGGTATTTTCTTGTTTGCTTAAATAACCGAGATAGGTATCTGCAGGCGGACAGGAATAACAACCCTGGCTGGTAAACAATTCTACAACCGTAAGCGGCACGGGGAGTTTATCTGCCGCAGTAGCACTGGGGCTAGGGCTCAATAAAAACAAGCTCCATACAAACAAAATACTTAGTGTCATTTTCTACGACAACCCTTGTTAGGACAATTTTAGATTCCCCTGACACTCAGTCAGCACCGGCAAGGCGCCCTACAGGGCTTTCAAACAAAACAGAACTTTCAAACAGAACTTTCAACACAAGACTTGCAACTGAGCAGCCAGGGATAATAAACAGCGCTTATTTAGATTGCAAAAGTGCCATAAGAGTTCCATCACTGCTATTATTAGAGTTCAATTTATCCGACGCGGGACATAATAATGAAAACGGTTGTCTACCCCGGTACCTTTGACCCCATTACCAATGGCCATATTGACTTGATTGAGCGCGCCCAGCGGCTGTTTGACCACGTGATCATTGCCATCGCACAAAGCCATAAAAAAGGCCCACTATTTTCTCTGGATGAACGGGTCGAGCTGACAAAAAAAGCCTTGAGCCATTTAGAGGAAATTGAAGTGTGTGGCTTTGATTGTTTGTTAGCAGATTTTGTTAAGCAAAAGAGGGCGGCCGGATTAATTCGCGGGCTACGCGCTGTCTCTGATTTTGAATACGAATTCCAACTGGCAAATATGAATCGAGCACTGGCGCCGGATATGGAAAGCATCTTTCTCACGCCCTCAGAAAAATTTTCTTATATCTCTTCGTCCTTAATTCGAGAAATTGCCTCACTCAACGGCGACGTTAGTGCCTTTGTACCCAAAGTGGTTGAGGATGCGCTACAGCAAAAGTTTACATCAGACAATAAACCATAAGCTGTTAGAGGGAGGCTGTTAGAGACAGGCTGTTATTTCAAGTCTGCCTGCTGTGAGGCACATAGAACCTGCCGCTGGTACAGACTTTGCACTTAGTTTCGATTTATGCCACAAAGGGTTAACTTTTTTCTCGAGAAATTTTCTCCACCGCTCTCAGCCCTTTAATCCTTCGCATAATCTCTGCCAAGTGCACGCGATCCTTTACGCCGATTGTGATTCGTATTTGGTTGCGGTTAGGGTCTTGTTCTTTATAGTGAATCTTTTCGATATTGGCCCCCATAGTTGTAATACGACTGGCCAATTCAGCAAAAATCCCTCGATTAGCTTCAACGGCAATTAATAAATCAACAGGGAATTCACCAGACACATCTGGAGACCAGCTAACTTCACTGATTTTTTCAGGCGATTGTCGTATATCTGCAATATTTTTACAGGTATCCAAGTGGATTATAAGGCCTTTGCCTGGATTTAAAACGCCTACAACACTATCTCCGGGAATAGGGTGGCAGCATCTCGCCAAAGAAATCATAGTGCCGTCAGTGGAATCAATGGTCAGTGGCGATTGGATATGGGTAGCAACTTCATCAGCGCTGTCTGGGACTAATAATTTCGCCACACTGGATGACATGCGTTTACCCAGACCAATTTCTGTCAATAGTTGATCCAGGTTTTTGCACTCCAGTTCTTTAAAAACTGTTTGAAATTGCTTTGGACTGATATCATCCAGTGATTTTCCAATATGGGCTAAAGTTCTAACCAACATACGGCGCCCCAAGTCAATGGCATCTTGCTTTTGATTATTCTTAAGCGCATAGTGAATAGCGCTACGTGCTTTACTGGTTTTGACGGTGTTTAACCAAATGGCACGAGGGCGCGCATCATCTTTAGTAATAATATGCACTTGTTGACCGTTTTCTAACGGTTGTGAGAGTGAGGCCAAACGATTATTAATACGACAAGATACGCATTTATCGCCAATTTCTGTATGGATAGTGTAAGCAAAATCCACGGCCGTCGCACCTGAAGGCAGTTCAATAATTTCACCCTTGGGTGTAAAAACAAACACTTCATCAGAGAACAAATCGTTTTTCACATGTTCGATAAAATCTAAAGAGTTGCCGGCACTTTGCTGTAATTCAAGCAGGTTATTAATCCAGCGCCGAGCTCGCGAGTGGCTGGCATTATCTTCTTCTGATTTATATAGCCAATGCGCGGCTATACCGGTGGATGCAATGGCATCCATTTCGTGGGTACGAATTTGCACCTCAATAGGAATATTCTCTACGCCGTTCAGCACCGTGTGAATGGACTGGTAGCCGTTTACCTTGGGAATGGCGATATAGTCCTTAAAACGATCGGGTAAGGGTTTATACAACATGTGCACCGCACCGAGAATTCGGTAACAGGATTCCACATCATGAGTAATAATGCGGAAGGCAAAAACATCGGTAATATCGCGGAATTTTTTTTTGCTTTCCAATTTTCGATAAATACTGTAGAGATGTTTTTCCCGACCAATAATGTCGGCTTTGATACCCCAGCGATCTAACTGTGACTCCAGGGACTCTCTAATATGAGACACCAATTCTTTTTGTTTATTGCGTACCATTTTAACGGCGGCACGGAGACGTTTGGCCCTGAGGGGATAAAGTGCCTCGAAACCTCGGTCTTCAAATTCTACACGTAAGTCCTGCATCCCCAAACGGCCCGCGATGCGGGCGTAGATATCCAGTGTTTCTTTGGCAATGCGGCGGCGCTTGTCGACTTTTAGCGGGCCAAGGGTGCGCATATTATGTAATCGGTCGGCCAATTTTACGATAATCACCCGAATATCTTTGGCCATGGCAATGGCCATTTTTTCAAAGTTTTTGGCTTGCTTTTCTTCCTGGCTGGCAAACTCCATATGGGTGAGCTTACTGACGCCATCAACCAGTTCCGCAACCACCTCTCCAAACTGATCTTCCAGTTCTTGTTTGCTAATACCCGTGTCTTCGATAACGTCATGGAGCATGGCTGCCATTAGGCTATGATGGTCCATGCGCATGGTAGAGAGGATTTTGGCGACCGCCAGAGGATGCGTGATATAAGGGTCACCACTGGAGCGCATCTGGCCTTCATGAGCATGTTTTGCGACTTCGTAGGCACTACGAACCTGAGCCACCTTGTCTGTATCAAGGTAGCTGGTGAGTTCATCGGCAAGTACATCAATGCCCAACATGGGTAATTTCTCTATAGCAAAGCATAAGAACCATGGCTTGCGGCGAACAATTCACAGCTTACCGTTAGAACATCAAGCAATAGGTTTTCGCTGTGAGTTGCTGGCCATTAGCTGTCAACTTGTCCATTCAATGCATCTGTTTTTGGACTATCTGTTTTTGGACCATCTGTTTTTCGACCATCTGTTTTTCGACAAGCACAAATTAGTGTTAACAGGCTGCGCTGATTTAGCTACAGGCATCAAAAAGTACCTGTCAGTAGTCAAGATACCAGAGCAGTGACTTATTAAACAACTTATAAGAAAGTATAACGGGATATATCAGAAAGGCTACTGCCAAAACCTGGCGAAGTTGACTTATTCAGAAGCCATTGGGTCACAGAAAAGGCTGTTATTTTCGATACATTTGGTTGCTGTAGAAAAGAGAAAAGTAAAATCGCACTTTTCCCTTTCCAGAGGTGAATTGCTCAGAGTATGCCTGGTGTTTAAGGCCTAAGTCCGGATATCGAATTGACTAGCGTCAGTATCGACGACGAAGGCCTCTTCATATTCGGGTTCGTCTTTTTCTTGAAGAATCTCGGGGCTGATAAAACCCTCTTCGATTTCACGCAAGGCAATAACCGTTGGTTTGTCATTTTCTTCAGGAACCATTGGGTTTTTGCCACCAACGGCGATCTGGCGCGCACGCTTGGTGCCAACCAAAACGAGCTCAAAACGGTTTTCGACATGGTCGAGGCAGTCTTCAACGGTAATTCTTGCCATAAGGAATTCCAATAAAATAGTGAGTCAGTTTAAAATTTAGCCACGCATTCTAAGCAATTTAAGGGCTTAGGACAACAAGTCTGTCAATAACTGCCGGTGTTTTTGCTGCTGACTGCTCAATTTTAAGCGTTGAGCAGCGATTATCGCCTTGAGTTCAGCCAATGCCTGCTGAAAATTGTCATTAACCACCAGCCATTGAGCTTCCACATAGTGAGACATTTCGCCGATAGCCTCTTGCATACGCTGCTGAATAACGCTGTCATCGTCCTGGGCACGCCCCTGTAAGCGTTGCTCCAGGCTTTCTCTGGAAGGCGGCAGAATAAAGATACCTTGGGTATCGGGCATAAGCTGCCGCACCTGCTGGGCACCCTGCCAGTCGATTTCCAGGATCACATCCAAACCTTGGCTTAGCGTATCCTCAACCCAGATTTTTGAGGTGCCATAGTAGTTTTGAAACACCTGGGCATGTTCTAGAAAATCACGCTTATTGAGCATCTCTAAAAAGGTATCTTGGTCAATAAAATAATAGTCACTGCCATCAACCTCGCCGGGTCGCTGTGGACGGGTAGTATGGGAGATGGAAACACTCAACTTGTCATCCTGTGCCAGCAAGGCTTTGACTAGACTGGTTTTACCCGCCCCCGAAGGTGCAGAAATGGTATAGAGAGTACCGGGATTACTCATAGAATTTTTGCAGTTATTTGATCGAAAATCTAAATAGGGGGCCTTTTAGTCGGATAAGGCCTCTGACAGACTATAGCAAATATTTAGCCCGCCGAGTTATGCCTTGGTATTACAGAGAGTAGAGGCATGCACTTTAGCGAGCTAGAGCTCGGCAAGAAAGGAGGGGGGAGGAATGGGTTGAAGAACTATCTTTTTGCAGCCAAAAATAGAGAAGTCCCCGCCAAATGGCGAGGACTTTAACAGCGCTTGATTAAGCTGCGCTGTACTTTCGATATAAACCAAGGCCAGCTCATCCATTTTTTGTAAGCGGCCTTTTGTCGGTAGCCGGCCTTTTATTGATAGCCGGCTTTTTATTGGTGGCCGACGCTTTATTTATAGCCAACGCTATCGTATATTTTTTGTGCTTTGGGCTGATTTTCTCCCAACACAGAAAGATTGACTGTGTCAGAGCGGAAAATGCCGAGTTTGGCCACGCTTTCAGAAAGACCAACACCTGGAACAGCTGGGTATTCGTCATTACCTGCAGAGAAATACTCTTGAGCCTCATCACTGGCAAGATATTCAAGGAACTTAACCGCATTTTCTTTATTGGGTGCAGTTTTAACAACGCCAGCACCGGAAATATTGGAATGCGCACCAAAGCTGCCTTGGTTAGGAAATACCCAACCGATATTGGCTAAGCCTTTTTGGTCCAAGCCTTTGACATCTTTGCGCAGCGCGCGCGCAAAATAATAAGTGTTTGAAACAGCTACCGCGCACTCACCAGAGGCGATGCCGCGAAGTTGGTCAGTATCGCCACCGGATGGATCCCTTGCACGATTACTGTAAACCCCGTCAGCCCAGGTTTTGGCAGCGTCTTCACCAACGTGATCGATTAACGAAGACATTAGCGACAGCATATAGATATTACCAGAGGAGCGGGTGCACACTTTACCCTTTAGTTTAGGATCAGCCAGGGACTGATAAGTGGCAACATCCAGTGGATTCACTTTTGATTTGTCGTAGAAAATGATGCGGACACGCTGCGAAAAGCCGTACCAGTGGCCCTTGGGGTGACTTAACCATGATGGAATACGCGCGCTAAGGTAATCTGACTTAACGGGCTGCAATATGCCTGCCTGGTCTGCGCGCCACAGACGACCGGCATCTACCGTGAGTAAGATATCTGCGGGACTATTGTCACCTTCAGCTTTGATACGTTCGATTAATGCATCCGCTTTATCTTCAATACGATTGATTTTTATGCCCGTTTTCTTTTCGAAGTTAGTATAGAGCCTTTCATCAGTATCATAGTGTCTTGAAGAATATAGGTTGAGCTCACCTGCAGCGTGTGCCTGGCTTGCGGCAATGACTGCCAGGCCAAGTATTAACTGAAAGATAGTTTTAAATTTCATGAGATTTATCCAGTTCAAATGGGTTGAGTTTGCTATTTTCAATATTGATATCACAAACTGGTTTAGGAAAATTGCGCATAAAGCTCTTCGCTTGAGGAATTTTCATTGGGTCTGAGAGTTTACTCGAAAAAGATAATAACCTAAATAAAAACTATTCGCATTATCAATATTGCTACGATATTTTTCCGTGCTTTGGAAGAATTAAGGTAAGATGCACGCTAAGTTAACTACTTTTTAATAACTTTAGGCTATGCTTTCGGTGACTTATGGCATCAGGGATTACTCTTGAAAACATCTCCTTTCACTTCGATCAACACATTATCATTGATGAGGTGTCGTTTTCTGTCGATCAAGGCGACATTGTCTGCCTGCTCGGCCCCTCTGGCTGCGGGAAAACAACCATATTGCGATTACTGTCAGGGCTGGAAAACCCCAACAAGGGGAGGGTTTTATTGAATGATCGCGAAGTATTTGGCCAGGGGGTAAATATTCCCACAGAAAAACGACGGATAGGGTTTTTATTCCAGGATTATGCACTA
The DNA here is from genome assembly GCA_039815165.1 of Pseudomonadota bacterium. Lineage (GTDB taxonomy): Bacteria > Pseudomonadota > Gammaproteobacteria > Pseudomonadales > Cellvibrionaceae > CANLBN01. The sequence continues at coordinate 8,405 of JBCBZU010000007.1, read as the reverse complement.
TTTCCACACTTGGATGTCAGGCAAAATATTGAATTCGGCGTTAATCCCCGCACGCGCCAAGATTTACCCCACGATCTGGACGATATGCTGAAGATGGTCGATATGGTCGATTATGTTAATGCAATGCCCCACACCCTTTCCGGTGGCCAGCAACAACGTATCGCCCTGGCGCGGGCCCTGGCTCCCAATCCCGAGGTATTATTGCTGGATGAACCTTTTTCTGGCCTGGACACAGCTCTACGCGTTCACCTGCGGCAAAGCACCCACAAAATCCTTAAAAAAAACCAAGTGACCACCATTATGGTCACCCATGACCCTGAAGAGGCTATGTTTATGGCCGATAAAATTGTGTTGATGCAGCACGGCAGGGTCGTTCAGATGGGCTCTCCGAGAGAACTGTACCTCCAGCCCAAAACGCTTTTTTGTGCGGATTTCTTTGCTGATACATGTGCATTTAGGGCAAAAGTCGTTGAAGATAAAATAGTGAGCATTATCGGGGATTTTTTGCTTGAGGATTTAACCACCAGTATTGCCAATCGTTTAAACAAAAAAAAGGGTACTGGCGATAGTGCATTGCAACTATTCTTTAGACCTGAATCGCTTATGATTACTATCGAAAGCGAAAGTCAGGCAAAAATTGATTCAGGTTTGCAAAGCGTTAATAATGGAAAGGCCATTTTTAAGATTAACGATGTGCATTTTATTGGCGAAAAACAACAAGTAGATATTATGCTTATGCACAGAGATTCCGCTGATGCAAGTGCAATTGAGACCTTGCACTCCCCAGTTGATCAAGACTCACTGTTAACACTGGCCATCAGTGCAAAGACCAAGGTGGATATTGGCTCACTGATCTCAATCTCTGCCTCAGCAGGCGATATTTTGTGGTTGGAAGCGTTGTAAAGGCTATGGTGCAAAGCCGCTTTTCTTTTAGTCGATACCCTAAAAAGACTTTTTCCTGGTTAACCACCCTGAGCATCTTTTTTGCCATTATTTTAGCAACACCTATCCTGGGTATTGTGTTTAGCCTATTTCAGGAAGGGCAGGGCAATTGGCCTCATTTGGTCGACACTGTGTTACCGCGATACATTGGCAACAGTTTGATATTAATGCTAGGCGTAGGGACGGGCGTTGCCGTTATTGGCGTCGGCAGCGCCTGGCTAGTGGTTATGTGCAATTTCACAGGCAAACGTTTTTTCGAATGGGCGTTAATTTTGCCCCTGGCGGTCCCTGCTTATGTTGTCGCCTATGCTTATACGGATGTGCTGCAATCCTCAGGGCCCGTGCAACAAATGATTCGCAACCTGACAGGCTTAGGTTTTGGTGAGTATTGGTTTCCAAATATCCGCTCAATGGGCGGCGCAATTACCATCTTTATTGCCGTACTCTATCCCTATGTATATTTACTGACGCGAGTAGCATTTTTAGAGCAATCCGTGTGCGCTTTAGAGGTTTCACGCACGCTGGGACGATCACCTCTAGGTAATTTTCGCAGCGTTGCATTACCGCTGGCAAGACCCGCCATTGTAGTGGGTATCATTTTAGCCCTGATGGAAACATTGGCCGACTTTGGTACGGTATTTCACTTTGGTATTCAAACATTTACAACCGGCATTTACCGCACGTGGGCATCTATGGGGGATCGCATTGCCGCTGCACAGCTTTCCAGCTTACTATTAACGTTCATTTTTTTATTGGTCTTTATTGAACGATATAGCCGCAAAAAAGCCCGGTATTTTCAAACAACTACCCGATACACAATACTTAAACGCTATCAACTGACAAAGTGGAAAAATTTTTGCGCCGTTATTTTTTGCAGCATACCACTGACTCTCGGCTTTCTCGCACCTATTATCATGCTGTTTTATATGCATATGTCAGCAGGGCATGATCTCAGTAATCCACGCTACATTGTGATGATTAAAAACAGCATTACTCTCGCCACCACTGCTGCGCTTGTCGCCGTTGTACTATCTGTATTTTTAGCCTATGTTGCGCGAGTTCAGCGTTCTTGGTTGGCACAGGTGGGCAATAAAATTGCAGCCATGGGCTATGCCATTCCCGGCACAATGATCGCTGTAGGCATTTTGTATCCGGTCGCCTATATTGATCAACTCATTAACCAGCTTGCTAAACAATTTTTTGGCTTTAGCCCTGGACAACTGTTTACTGGCAGCATCACTGCGTTGATCTTGGCTTACTTGGTACGTTTTATGGCAGTATCGTTGAATACGGTTGAATCCAGTCTTGGAAAAATAACCCGCAATATGGAAGATGCCTCACGCACATTAGGGCAAGCGAAACTACGTACTGTACTTAAAGTACACACGCCGATAATGTCAGGCGGTTTATTAACAGCCGGTCTTATAGTATTTGTCGATGTAATGAAGGAATTGCCGGCCACGTTAATTATGCGCCCATTTAATTTCGATACCTTAGCGATTCAAGCCTATAACCTTGCTAAAGATGAACGCCTGACACAGGCAGCGACGCCCTCGCTGGTTATTGTTGCCGTGGGCGTGTTGCCGTTAATTTTTCTTAGCCGTAAAATTATGCAATCCAGAACCGGCACCTAGACTCGATAAATCACTGTACTCGCCATTGGCACTTGGGGTTTTAAATAAAAGGTTTATAAAGGCAGGCTGTTGTTTTTTGTAAGATCGTCGTAAGAACGTTGATTGTTTCCAATAGTATCGGAAAGAGTATCGAAAATTTCACTCCATATTCTGGATTTGCTCACGCATTTGCTCGATCAACACCTTCATAGACACTGCTGCCTGGGTGGTATCACTGGCAAGGGATTTTGATGAAAGCGTATTGGCCTCGCGATTGAGCTCCTGCATCATAAAATCCAAGCGGCGACCAACGGGTCCGTCTTGCAGCAGGATATGGCGAACTTCATCGATATGGGTATTGAGTCGATCCAATTCCTCCGCCACATCGGCTTTATTGGCGAGCAATACCATTTCCTGCTCTATACGGTTTTCATCCAATTCCGCTGTTAGTTCTGATAATCGTTGCCGAAGCTTTTGTTTTTGTTGGGCTAATATACCTGGCAGTTGTTGCCGTACTAGCGACACTAACTCGGCAATCTGCTGCAGGCGTTGGTCGATATGGTCTTTAAGAACCCTGCCTTCGCGCTGGCGGTGATCCACCAGAGCCGTAAGTGTTTTAACGAATAAGTTGACGGCCGTTTTTTGTAAGGCATCGAGATCAGGGCTTGATTGTTCGATAACGCCTGGCCACTGCATTAAACCTATTAGGTCCAGCGGCGAGGTATCTTCGTGCAAAGCTTTAATGTCTTCGCTGGCTTTTAACAAAGATAATAGCAACACTTTGTTAAGGGAGAGGGACTGCTCACGATTTTGCTCCAAGCTGAGCTGGATATTCACCTCTACCTTGCCGCGCTGAAGTTGTTTTCTGAGCAGATCGCGGACCTCGGGCTCCAGCGCTCTGAGCGGTTCTGGCAAGCGGATGATAGGCTCAAGGTAACGGTGATTGACGCTGCGAATTTCACAGCTCATTTCACCCCAAGCACCTTGTTCAATCTGTCGGGCAAAGCCGGTCATACTATAAGGCATGATGATATTGTCACTTATTATTGATCAGTGGGCAGTTTATCACTATCGCTAACCCAATATAAAATCAGTCACAATAGAGTCATCGGGTTTAGTGTGTGGCAACTAGTGAATTTTCTGGATTTGCTGACTTCGTCACTGGTGGTACTGCCAATTGCGATAGGCATCCGCTACACTAGCGCCCATTGTTTTTATTGACCAACCGCTTTTAGCCATCAACACCCAAGGATTCCAATGACTCGACCCAGTGGCCGCTCACCTGATCAACTCCGACCCATCGCAATTACCCGACACTACACCAAGCACGCCGAAGGCTCTGTTTTAGTGGAGTTCGGTGATACCAAGGTCATTTGTACCGCCAGCCTTGATCACTCTGTGCCGGGTTTTTTGCGGGGCAAAGGCAGCGGCTGGGTAACGGCAGAATATGGCATGCTGCCTCGTTCCACAGGGTCACGCATGGCCAGAGAGGCTGCGCGTGGCAAACAAAGTGGTCGCACAGTGGAAATTCAGCGCTTAATTGGCCGATCTCTTAGAGCTGCGGTTGACCTAGAGGCACTCGGCGAAAATACAATCACCATTGATTGCGATGTTATTCAAGCCGATGGCGGCACCCGCACTGCCTCCATTACCGGTGCTTGTGTAGCACTTGCTGATGGGATTAACAGTCAGCTCTCTACAGGAAAGTTGAGCAAAAACCCTTTGAAACGCATGATTGCGTCGGTCTCGGTAGGCATATATCAAGGGGAAGCTGTTCTTGATTTAGACTATGCTGAGGACTCTTCAGCCGATACCGATATGAATATTATTATGGCAGATGATGGCGGTATTATTGAAATTCAGGGTACAGCAGAGGGTGAACCTTTTTCTGAAGAGGAGTTTGCAAGCATGCTCAAGCTAGCCAAAAAAGGCATCACCGAACTACACCAACTACAGAAAAACCCGTGAACCTATAAACATGAGTTGGCGGCTCAACTTAAGTAAAAAATCGTTTAAAATCAAAGACCCACAATCAATAACAGCATCATTTGATATATATGGGCCAAGCGTTTCTCAAGCGCACTTACGGTTCAGCGCACAGCCTGTATCCATTAAGATTGCAAATCAAGCACAAAAAAGATACCTGAGTTATTGATGTGCTCCGAGCCTATTAGCGCCCCATTAAAAATCACTAGGCTCAAGCTCAATATCATAGTCGACGATTACCGGCAGATGTGAAGAAAACTGCTGCTTCTTGTAAATCATGGCATATTCAACACGATTCTTAAGGCTGGCCGAAACCACTTGAAGATCTGTTCTCCAGGCTTCGCCTTCGCCTATAGTGCCGCCCGGCCACCAGGAGTATTCGTCTTTATCCTGATTGCCCTGGCGAAAAGCATCCACATACCCGATATGGGGTAATTGCTTCATCCAGCGCTGTTCTTCAGGTAAAAAGCCCGACTGTTGTCCCTGGCTTTGAGAGTTGAAAACATCCTCCTTTGCAGGGGCCATGGCCCAGTCACCGCAAAAGATAAAATCCCTACGTTTACGAGCAATTTTGACCAGATGAGATTGCAGGTCATCAAAAAACTGGGTTTTAATTTCTTGTGACTCTATTGATTCTCTGGCAGAGGGCGCCAATAAAGAACCAATACTGAGATTGTCAAAATCAATCTGTAGATAGCGACCTTCCATATCTACACCACTGGAGAAGCCAAAGCCATAAATCAAGGCTTTAGGTAGGGCGCGACTATAAATTGCAACACCGTTATAATGCTTGACGCCAGAGTCAAAAAAGTATGCATTATAACCTTCGGGGTGAAAAACAGCATCGTCGGTCTCATATTCTAAGCAGCGCAGATTCTGCAAACAAATGATATCTGCGTCCTGGTCTGTCAGCCACTCAAACAGGCCACTGGCTGCCGCTTGATGAATACCATCAACGCTGAGGCTAATAATACGCATAGGAGGTCCTTATTTTGGGAAGCAGTTATGATACCCAAACTCAGACTCCAGAAAAATGCCAAAACAGTGGGAGAAGGCTAATAGTTGGACCTAAAGGCGGTTTTTTGTTTGTATGCACTCCAAAGGGGCGTATTAACGACGCCATTCACCACATATTAACCGGCTAATCGACAATAGTGACGGTGGAATTTTCATCTACGGTTAATATTGACTGAACTATTATTGACTGAACTATGCAGCCACTATGGGTTTTTGTCACTCCATTAATGTCGCTAATCTATGGAAAATATATATGCAAACCTATCAAAAAACATTTATAGAACTCGCTCTGGCGCATAATGTTTTGTGTTTTGGAGATTTCACCTTGAAATCCGGTAGGATCAGTCCCTATTTTTTTAATGCTGGCCGCTTTAAGACGGGCGCCGCGATGGCGGTATTGGGTAAATGTTATGCATCGGCTCTCAAGGCATCAGCGGTTGAGGTCGATATTCTTTTTGGACCTGCGTATAAAGGCATTCCTTTAGTAACCGCAACAGGCTATGCCATGTCCAACGAATATGGGCGCGATTATCCTCTTTGCTATAATCGCAAAGAGGCAAAAAATCATGGAGAAGGCGGCGTGCTGGTCGGCGCTGAACTAAAAGGCAAGGTTGCCATCATTGATGATGTTATTACTGCCGGCACTGCCATCAGAGAGGTTATGAAGATTATTGATAAGGCCGGTGCCGAGTTAGGGGCAGTGTTAATTGGCCTGGATCGGAAGGAAAAAGGCCAAGGCAAACTATCTGCCGTTCAAGAAATTGAACAAAAATTCACAATCCCGGTGATTAGCATCATTACACTGGACCATATTATTCAATATATTGAAGAAAAGGGCGACATAATGTATAAAAATGCAATGTATGCTTACAGAGACCAGTACGGTATCTAAATCATCGGCTGTGACAAATGCACGCTAAATTCATTTAACAATGTAACTGTATAAATTTACAAAAATTTTTGACCAAAAATAGAACGCTAACGCATTTCGTATGCAACCCATGCTTGGGTTCACACTTCGGGCAAGCGCGAAATCACTCCTAGCAATCTGTTCTGGTCGACGCGCAAGCAGCGATACCTTGCTTATGGGAGGTCAATAGACCCATGGGAAAAGCAAAGATACCAACGACCCATTGGCAGAATGGCCCGTTAGTGCAGCTACAAGCAGCTCCGCAGGCATTTGTACTCACCAAACTCTTGTGGTTTGCCCTACAGACAGCTACGCTGTACAGAACGGCTGCTGGCAATTTGTGCACCGGTATTTTTGCTTTGACCTCTGAGTATTTCACCTGAATTGAAATACTATAAAAGTTTAGCAAAGGGGCGAGCTGTGAGGACATAGCGCATGCAAATAAAACAGGGTGGCGTTTTCAAGGCCAGCTAAATAGCTTACAAATACTTAATATGACCATGATCGACTATCGACAAATATTGATTATTCTCTTGCTGACGGCATCTAGCTTTATAGCCCATGCCCAAAGCAATTTGTATCGCTATAAAGACAATAGAGGCCTAACCGTTATCAGCACAAAGATCCCTGCCCGCTACATTGTCAAGGGTTATGACATTATTACCAGCGATGGCCGACTGATTAAAACTGTTCCACCTGAGCCTTCAGCAGCAGAAAAAGAACAAATACTTAAAGAACGCAAAAAACAAGAGCGGTTAAAAAGCTTACGCCAGCGCTATAGCAACGTCGACGATATTGCTGCCGCAAAAGAACGTAAATTAGCCCAATCACAAAATGGTATTGGTATTGTCGAGCGCAATATCGAAAAAATTAACAATGAGATAAGTCGCTTACAATCACTTGCTGCTGCCGATGAGCGCGCCGGTCGCAGTGTTTCCCAATCCACCCTAGACGCTATTGCACAGTTAAAGCTTGACCGGGAAAAAGAGCAAGGAAATAAAATGCTCCGCGAGAAAGAAATGGTTAATATTGGCGAACAATTCGACAGTGATATAGAGCTCTTCAAACGCTACAATCCACAGCCCTAATTTTTGTCGCTTGGATGCTCTTCAATAATGATTTTTGACTGTTTTATAGGCTTACAACAATAAAACGACTGATAACAAAAGTCATCCGCTTTGATCTGGGACTGACTGCGTATTGTACAGCTCAACTCAAATGAGCAATCATCTAAAATCAAAAAATTACAACCTACCACCGTTTTTACTCTATGAAAGTCCATGAAAGCAATCCGGCTGAACTTTCTGCATAATCGCTTTATTTACACGGCCAATCTGCCGCCTTATACTGCACTCCCTTATTTACATTGGCAACCTGTTAAAGGGGATCTGACTATGACAAACAAAGCCACCATTTCAACCGATAAAGCACCAGAGGCCATTGGCACCTATTCGCAAGCCATTAAAACCAACAATACGGTTTACCTATCAGGTCAAATTCCCCTGGACCCCGAATCCATGACCTTGGTAGAGGGTGATTTTGATACACAAGCTCACCAAGTATTTAAAAACCTGCGTGCTGTATGCGAAGCGGCTAATGGCAGTCTTGCAGATATCGTGAAGCTGACTATCTATCTAAGGGATTTGAGTCACTTTGCCACAGTCAATGAAGTCATGGCGCAATACTTTGAACAACCTTATCCCGCACGCGCTGCTGTTGGCGTTAAAGAACTGCCTAAAGATGCCGCAGTAGAAGCCGATGGAATTATGGTAATTTGAGTACTCACTCGCAAATCTTCTGAGGCAGAACCTATAGAGACGGATTCACAGAGGGCTTATTATTTATTATAGCGACAGGCTGTCTCTTCAAGTCACCCAGTGGTGTAGAGCTGCTTAATTTATATTTTTACAGTGAATACCGATTTAGGTGTCATCCAC
>JBCBZU010000391.1:0-2780 GCA_039815165.1 Pseudomonadota bacterium | reverse complement strand
TCTGTTTTACGCATAGCTAGTAGACCTCCTAACGAGATGCTAGCAACATTTATTCATCTTAACTTTGGTGAAGATGCTGATAATGTCATTGCTTCTCTTAAAGACGGCAGTAATTGGAACGCGTTTTTCAATAAAAATTTATCGAATGGCATATTTAACGGAGAATTTAACTTTGAGGACCTAAATTTTGAAGGTGACACTGCATTATTGGCACAAACTTTCGAAGACGTTGCTTTATTTAATTATTCTGTAAGCAACTACACGGAAAGTGATAGTTTTAGTCCTACTAACAACTATGTAGCGCCTCCTGAAATCGTAAAAATTAAAGGTTATGATCCGAATACGTTTAATCTGATTGTTATCACTGCAAAAGGTGTTGACTATGCCGTAGGAGATTTTTTATCAGATGCACAAACATGGAAACAATTCGGTAACCCTGCTATTGACAATTCTGCTCCACGTATTCCAAACCATATTAATGTTCCCGTTGGTTCAACCGGCGATAGCAATAGCTTACGCGACCGCTTAGCCGCTTTTTCTTTAGCTGGCGAGGCCTATAAGACTTTCCATGAGGAAAGCCCTTACGCCGCCGCTAAAGTTATTTATGACTATATCAGCCAAGAGAATGGGGAAAATATCGCAGGCTTAAGTCTAGACGTACTGCCAGGTTTAGAACGTAGTTATATTCAATCTTTACTGTTGAGATTTGTGGAGAAGGAAAGCACAGAAATATTCTAAGCAAGATATAAACCACGTAAAGTTTCGATTAAGGATAACGACTCAGACATTAAATACGTAAGGGAGCTCTGATTAACCTTGGATAGGGTCTGGCTTATCTTATATAGAGGGCTTGACTCTATACCTCAACTCTATACCTTGATACCTTGCGCAATCACAGCGCCCCTTTGACGCGTTGTCCAGACCTTGCAAAACCAGACAGCACAGCAGCCAGATGCGCCTGTACGATTGGTAAACCTAAAAACAATAGTCTGCCCTTATCAACACCCGTGAATATGTCCCCATACGCCCTGCGACGGGCGTCTGTGTATGGAAAACCTAGAAAACCTAGAGAAAACCTAGAAAGCCCCTAGCACTCACAGGCATCCGTCAATCGCAAATACATTAAAAAAACAGCCGATTTCACCTAAATTTCACCTATCGTTGACGCTGTGTTCACCCCCGGATTTATACCATATTGTTCGATACTTTATAGGGGAGATACCCAATGACAACTTTATACAAGCTTTTTTTGCCTATAGTAATACTCGCACTTGTTGCCTGTGGCGACAGTAGCGATGATAACGACCCCGGCAATATCACCGAAGTGGCCAGAGACGCCGGTACATTCACCACCCTGTTAGCGGCCCTGGAAGCCACTGGCTTAGATGCCGTTCTTGCAGATGAGAGCAGCACCTTTACTGTGTTTGCGCCCACAGATGCAGCCTTCGCAAAACTGGGACAAGCAAGCATTGATGCACTGCTTGCAGATCCTGACCGGCTGAGCGATATTCTGCTTTACCACGTGGTCGCGGGCAACGAGATTAACTCTACGGCTGCAACAGCAGCAGCGGGCACCACTCTGGAAACAGCCAACGGTGATGATGTGGGCGTTGCGCTAAATGGCGCTGACCTGCTGATTAATGCCTCAGTGGTTGTGACTCCCGATGTCGATGCAAATAACGGCATCATTCACGCTATCGATACCGTGTTGATTCCCACAGTAGATAATCCCGCATCTGGCAATATTGCCGAGGTTGCGAGCTCTGCCGGGGTTTTCACCACACTACTCAATGCCTTGGCAGCCACTGGGCTCGATACCACGCTAAGCGATGCCAATGGCAAATTTACCGTGTTTGCGCCCACTGATGATGCCTTTGCCAAACTGGGGGATATTAGTGGTCTGACTACGGATGAGCTCACCGATATATTGCTCTATCACGTGGTGCCCGATCGCGAAATAAATGCCTCCGCACTGACAGCAATTGCGGGTAATACCATCGCAACAGGCAATAGTGATCCGCTGGCACTGTCACTGGGTGGAATGGATTTATTTGCCAATTTATCAACAGTGTCGACGGCTGATGTGGATGCAAGTAACGGCATTATTCATATTATTGATACGGTTCTACTGCCCCCTGCCGATGCTGCCGCCCCCACATTCAATATTGTTGAGACCGCTATCGCCGCGGGTAATTTTACGACCTTAGTGACAGCCCTACAGGCCACAGGCTTGGACAGCACCCTCGCCGATCCCAATGCTGAATTTACCGTCTTTGCCCCGACTGATGATGCTTTTAATTTGCTCGGCACAGATACTATTAATAATTTACTTATGGATACCGACACGCTAAGTGAAATTCTAACCAAGCATGTGCTCAGTGGTGCCGTTGACTCGATTAGCGCATTCACCTTAAATGGCACAGATGTGCCAACGGTCAACGGCGAAACGGTTGCCGTCGATATTATGCCCGATGAGTTTTTTGTTGATGATTCAAAGGTCAGAGCAATAGACAAAGGCCGATGATGTTCGAACCATGTTCGCGACAACTGCAACAGCAAAAAATAACAACAAAATTTTCAACGAAAACATCAAAACCGAGACGATAAAATCCCAATAGCCAACCTTAGTTTTTATAGTCGGCCTCAAATTCACTGTCCACTTTGGTGGAAAATCTTGTTAGGATTTCGGCGATGAAGCCAGCATTCGGTCTGATTATCACAGTGGCACCACCTGGGCACCCAGGGGTGAAACTCCGATCATCCGTAATACGGGCAGTCGC
>JBCBZU010000018.1:0-13302 GCA_039815165.1 Pseudomonadota bacterium | reverse complement strand
CGACTAGAGGCCTGGAGCTAGCGACTTGAAGCTTTATCGAGTGGCTGGGGTGGAAGGACTCGAACCTTCGCATGGCGGGATCAAAACCCGCTGCCTTACCACTTGGCTACACCCCAAAAAATTTTTTTACGGTAACAGTGAGGTCAGAGGTGAATGATTTATGCCTTTGGCGATAAAGCATTCCCAGTGTAATGACGCTTGTTGGCGTATTTGCTCAGCTTTTTCTTGGCTGGAAAAGGGGGCAAATACACATGCACCTGTGCCCGTCAGTCGAGCAGAGGAATGGTCTTTTAGCCAGTATAGTGCTTTGTAAACCTCTGGATAGAGTCTACAGACTACTGATTCACAGTCATTCCGGCCACCCTGCTCGAAGAAGCCCGCTACTGTAATCGTGGCGCTGTCTCTTGTCAATTCTTGATGACAAAAAACCTCTGCGGTTGAAACCTGGCACCGGGGTTTGATCACGAGAAACCATTGTGCAGGCAAATCAATAGCTTGAAGCTGTTCACCGATGCCCTCTGCCCAGGCGGTTCGCCCTTGAATAAAAACCGGTACATCAGCGCCTAAACCCAGGCCAATCGCGCAGAGTTCGTCAATATTGAGTTTTGTTTCCCATAAGTAATTCAGTGCCACCAGAGTCGTCGCGGCGTTGGAGCTACCGCCGCCAATGCCGCCACCAATGGGTAATTGCTTATCAATTGTGATATTGGCTCCTGTGTCTATGCCCGTATGGCTTTGTAGGGTATTGGCGGCCCGGATGATTAAATTGTCCTTGTCATTTATGCCTGTTATGGGGGTGCTTAGGGTAATTTGCCTATCACAAGTGGGTTCAAAGGTCATCTGATCGCCTTTGTCCAATAATTGAAATAGAGTTTGTAGTTGATGGTAGCCGTCTGCGCGTCGCCCCAGTATATGAAGGAAGAGGTTGAGTTTGCAGGGTGAAAGGATGGAAAGTGGCATAAGGACATCTCTAAACATTGTCTTTTTCCGCGATTTCGGTGCAAGCCCCGTATTCGAATCTTTATCTAAGCCCCAGTAGACTGCACCTTCCTGTGCGGTGCTTCCTTGATCTCATGAAAAATCCCAATTTATAGAGCTGCTCATAATATAAAAAGGAGGTAACAAGGGCCATGAATAAGCGAGCGCCTCAGAACAAGTGCCACTCGCGGATAATCAATGTGAGATAGACCTCGTTCTGGTTTGCCCGTATGCGGCCAGGGAGTTGCCATTGGTCAATAGTTTTATAGCGACTGTAGTGGAGTTGCCAGCCCGATTGACTCATCGAGAGTAATTGTCCTGTTGTAGAGTAGTGTTTTTTCTCAACAGGGTTTAAGGGGTTGGCAATACCGCGAACCCAAAAACGCAGGTCGTCTACCGGCAAGGTCCAGCCAAATTCCTGCTGAATCAAACTCAAGGCATCACTAGAGTAAATGGGCGATTTGCCCGGTCTCTGGAGGATTACGCCTTCCTGCCCACCTCGAACAGTCGCGTTGCCTTGCCCTAGTGGACCTTGAATGCGAATGGTGTATTGACTATCGGTTTCAAGCCATTCCAGAGTAACACTGCCATTGGTGTTAGGGGTACGCAGCCCCAGTTTGGCTTTTATAGACCATTGTTCCGGTAGAGCTGTACCATTGTTGTTAGGACTGGCGCCAACAGTCGTCAGAGGTGTTTGGCTGCAGCCTGCCACGATAAGGGCGGCAAAGCCAACAATAAGTCGTTTATACATGAAAAAGTGTAAGGGCCAGGGCAAAGGCTGTGATTATAACGGAGATAAGAGTCACTCGCGTAAAATGACGGGGACAAAAAGCGCAGTCACTGATTGACCTGCAAACGCTCCATAGTGTTAATTATACGGATGTCATTTGGATTTTCTTTAAGATTATTACTCCATATAGAGCGGGCCTCCTGTTTATTGCCTTTAACCCAAAGTGCTTCGCCAAGGTGGGCGGCGACTTCGGGATCGGGGAACAGCTCAAAGGCTTTTCTAAGGTATTCGATAGCTTCTTCGTTGCGCTTTAAATTAAATAAGGCCCAACCCATACTATCCATAATGGCAGGGTCATCAGGTTTTAGCGCCATGGCTTTTTGAATAAGTGCTAATGCTTCTTTGTGGCGTTCAGTACGATTGGTAAGAAAGTAACCCAGAGCATTAAGTGCTGAGGCGTTATCGGGTTCCAATGTCAGAATATGCCTGAGATCACTCTCCATCAGTTCAAGCTGATTGGTTTTCTCGTAGAGGTTAGAGCGGTTGTAGCGTACGCTGACGTTATCAGGAAACTCATCGGCGGCTTTGCTAAGTATGCCAAGGGCGCGTTCAGTGTGGTTCAGGTGTTCGAGGATATTGGCCTCAGCGGTGTAGAGTTCAACGCGTTTTTTGGGTGAATTGTCCCTCAGTTGTTGAAAGTGCTCTTGGGCTTTATCGACATTATCTTCTTTTGCCATGATTCTGGCAGCCCGGGTATGAGCGGAGATAAAGTCTTCGCCTGCATCGACGGCGAGGTAAAAATTCAAGGCTTGTTGATATTGGCTGTTTAGCTCAGCCAGGTTACCCAAGTAGAAGCGAACAACATTGGGTCGATATTGGACTGCAAGTAATTCATTGAGGAGTTCAACTGCAATATCGTGTTGCTCCACTTCCAGAGCGATTAAGGCCCGTGAGAATTTAATGTCCAGGTGTTTAGGCAAGTCGTTAGACAGCTTGGTAAATTGCGCATAGGCAGTTTCAATATCCGTTTGCGTCAATAGGCGGGCATAGAGCAGGCGCAGGCGCAGGTTTTCAGGGTTTTTTTCTAGCTGAACGGCTAGCTTGGCCGTGGCCTTGTCGACCTGCTGGCTTGCCTGCAGAAGTTGAATTTCCTGCATGACAGCGGGCAGGTAGTCCTGGTCGATCAATTGTGCTTGTGTTACCGCTTCATAGGCTTTTGCGGTGTCATTTTGAGACGAATATAGAGAGCTCAAGCCCACTAAAATGGCCGGGTAGGTGGGGTAGCGTCTGGCCAAATCACTGTAGCGCTCAGTCAGTGTTTGTACCGTCAGGGTGTCGGCGTCGCGGCTAAAGTTAGCAATGGTTTCGGCAATAGCGGCTTTTTTTGCAGACTCCTTATCGCTTGGATCGAGTAAGGAGAGTATCACTTCCGCATGATCCAGTGCCTGTAACGGCAGCCTGTTTTCTATGTAAGCGCTGGCAACAATGGCGTGGGCTTCTATGTTAAGGGGCTCTTGTTTAAGCCAAAGTTTGCCCATATCCAAGGTTTGATCATAGATGCGGAAGTATTGAGCAAAGCGAGCGGCCCGCTTAATAATGCCTAGATCTTCAGTTTTTTTAGCTTCGGCAAGATAATTGCTGAGAGTGGTTGCGTATTGTTGGCGAGATGCCGCGAGTTCTGCCACCATTAAGCTATATAACGTATCGGTGTCAAACGGCTTGTAGTCAGGTTTTTGGGAGGCAAGTGGCGTGGCTTTATTACCAGCATTATCAGCGGCCGCAGTTGTAGGAGCCTGCTCTTTAGGTTCTGCCGCATTTGTTGACAAGGGCCGCTCTTGTAGTGAGCCACAACCCACTACAAAAAAAGTCGCTATCGTTGTTATTAGTAATCTAAGTAATAAACGATTCATCATGCGGACCAAAATAGCATAAAAATTGAGCAGTGTAACCCCTAAATTTGACTTTTCTGCCTTTTTTTTTGTTGGCACTGTTTATGCGTCAAAAGCGTGACATCAGCACTCCATATTTGAGTCACTGGCTTGCTATTGTGATGCTGTCACAGGACAATATGCAATTGAATTTAAACTAAAAAATCAGCGGGCGACACAACTTAAGTGAAAAATCATTTAAAATCAAAATATTGCAACCATTCGCGGATTCACTCTATGGATGAATATATGGTCGAGCGCCCATTGCTCTCAACGCGGCTTTATTCTCCACCTGAAAAAACCTGAACAGTCCGCCAGAGGCGCCTCTATGACCACATTGCTAATTTTTGCCAGGCGAAACATAAAACTCGCTGTGAGCACAATCCAACTGAGTTAAATACCGTCTACCCTTGATGATCCCACTACTAGTCATTGGACTTAACCACCAAAGCGCCAGTCTTGAGCTTCGAGAGCGCATCGTGTTCTCTCCAGAGGCCATGGTTCCCGCTTTAAAACAGTTGGTTTCAGAAACCTATGCTGATGAGGCGGCAGTGCTTTCGACCTGTAATCGAACAGAACTCTATTTGATGGCTGATCAGCCGCTATTGCCCCAAGACATACTGGCTTGGCTCGCCGACTTCCATCATTTGGATAGCGAGGAGCTCGCCACCACCTGTTATATTCACGAGAGTGAAACAGCGGTTTCACATATGATGAAAGTGGCCTGTGGCTTGGATTCTCTGGTCTTGGGTGAGCCGCAAATTCTGGGTCAAATGAAGTCGAGCTATGCGGTGGCTCAAGAGGCCGATGCCTTAGGTTCTGAACTACACGGGATATTTCAAAAAGTGTTTACGGCAGCAAAGCGTGTAAGAACAGATACCGCCATTGGCCAAAACCCGGTTTCAGTCGCCTATGCAGCGGTCAGTTTGGCGCAGCGGATATTTTCTGATTTAAGTCAGGATACGGCGATGTTAATAGGGGCGGGTGAAACCATTGATCTGGTGGCGCGCCATTTAAAAGAAAAGCACGTCCACAAGATGATTTTTGCCAACCGAACACTGGAGAGAGCGCAACGCTTAGCCGATGAGTTTTCGGCACAAGCCATACTGCTGGCAGATATACCCAAGCACCTGGCTAAGACTGATATTGTTATTTCCTCAACCGCCAGTCAATTGCCCATATTAGGCAAGGGCGCAGTGGAGTCGGCCATAAAACAACGTAAACGCAAACCCATCTTTATGGTTGATATTGCTGTCCCCCGAGATATAGAGGCTGAGGTCGGCAATCTCGGTGATGTCTATCTGTACACGGTTGACGACTTAAAAGATGTGATTGACGAGAACAAACAATCGCGCGAGGCCGCTGCTGAAGAGGCGAGTATAATTGTCGGTGAATGCCTTGCTGAATTTGTCAAAGAGCGTCGCGCCCGCCATTCTGTTGAGGCCATTAAATTTTATCGCCAACACGCAGAACAACTTCGCGATGAAGTATTAAAAAAAGCGCTGCGCGATTTAGATAAGGGCGTAGCCGCAGAAATTGTGGTACAGCAACTGGCCACTAGTTTAACCAATAAGTTATTGCATATGCCCACCACTCAACTGAAACGAGCGGGTGAAACAGGCCAGTATGAGCTGCTAGAGTTATCGCAACAGTTACTGGGTTTGAGTCAGCGACGCTAACTTTCGTCTCATCCATATTGTTAACCTAACGATTTTTATATGAAAGATTCCATTATCGAGAAATTAGAAACCCTACAAGAGCGCTATGTTGAAGTGGGCGCCTTACTGAGCGATGGAGAGGTGATTAGCGACCAAAATCGTTTTAGAGAACTGTCGAAAGAATACGCTGAGCTAGAGCCAGTAGTGAAGTGCTTTAGTGACTATCAACACATTTTAGCCGACGCTGAAGAAGCAAAGGCGCTACTGAATGACAGCGACCCCGATATGAAAGCCATGGGCCAGGAAGAGCTAAAAGCGGCAGAAGAACAATTGCCTACGATAGAATTAGACTTACAAAAATTACTGCTACCAAAAGACCCAAACGATGAAAAAAATGTGTTTCTCGAAGTGCGTGCCGGTACCGGAGGTGACGAAGCCGCTATTTTTTCTGGCGATTTATTTCGCATGTATAGCCGTTACGCCGAGCGTCGTGGATGGCGGGTAGAGATTGTCAGTGAAAATGCCGGTGAGCATGGCGGCTACAAAGAAATTATTTCCCGTATTGTTGGCCAAGGCGTGTATTCACAACTGAAGTTTGAATCCGGGGCTCATCGAGTGCAAAGAGTTCCCGAGACTGAATCTCAGGGGCGTATTCACACCTCTGCCTGCACCGTCGCCATTTTGCCAGAAGCAGGGGAACAGGCTGAAATAGAAATTAACAAAGCTGATCTGCGCGTTGATACCTTTAGAGCCAGTGGTTCCGGTGGACAGCACGTCAACAAAACTGACTCCGCGATTCGTTTGACTCACCTGCCCACCGGTGTCGTTGTCGAATGTCAGGATGAGCGCTCACAACATAAAAATCGTGCCAAGGCCATGTCTTTGCTGGCGGCGCGTTTACAAAGTGCACAACAAGAGAGTTCTGCAAAAGAGCGAGCCGATGAGCGTAAAAGTTTAGTGGGCAGTGGTGATCGATCTGAGCGCATTCGCACGTACAACTACCCTCAAGGTCGCGTGACCGATCACCGCATCAACTTAACGCTTTATAAATTGCATGAGGTGATGGAAGGCGAGCTCGATGAAGTGGTGCAACCACTGGTGAATGAAAACCAAGCCGAGCAATTGGCCGCTCTGGGTGGACAGTAAGATAGCGCTGCAACAGCACTCACAAAGAAAAACCCTAATGCGCCTTAAAAAATAATGTTCACCATTGCCCATGCCATACAGCAGTCCAACACCCTGGCAGAAGCCGATACAGCACGCTTGGACATAGAGCTGTTACTTGCCTTTGTACTCAATAAAGACCGCGCTTATTTATATACCTGGCCTGAACGTGAGCTTTCTTTAGAGCAACAAGCAGAGTTCGAGGCCCTGTTAAAACGGCGTCAGTGCGGCGAACCAATGGCGCATATAGTGGGTGAAAAAGAGTTCTGGTCCCTGCCATTTAAAGTCAATGACTCGACATTGATCCCGCGACCCGAAACCGAATTACTGGTTGAATGTATTTTAGCGCGCTATCCAGATACGGGCATACGCATAGTGGATTTGGGAACCGGAACCGGGGCTATTATTTGTGCTCTTGCCCGCGAGCGCCCGCATTGGCACTGCCTGGGCGTTGAAAAAAATAAAGAGGCGCTCGAACTTGCCAAGATAAATGGCGAGTCATTACATTTATCCAATATTCAATGGCAGCTTAGCGATTGGTTTGAACAACTGGATTCGGCTGTGTTGTTCAATGTTATTGTTTCCAACCCGCCTTATGTTGATGAGTCCGACCTGCATCTTTTGCAAGGCGATGTTCGCTTTGAACCGGCTTCTGCTCTGGTAGCAGCCAATAAAGGCCTGGCAGATTTAGAACATATTATTCAACATGCCCCTCATTATCTCTACAATCAGGGCTTACTGCTGGTAGAGCATGGCTGTCAGCAAGGGCAAGCGGTGGCAGCGCTGCTTGATGATCAGGGTTTTATCGATATTTTTACGGCAAAGGATCTGGCGGGCTTGGCTCGGGTGACAGGCGGGATATGGCAAAAGGGTTAAGGGCGCCACTGAACCACTAGGTTTTTTTGTTAGCCAGTGTCTGCTATAAAGTGTCTGCCTATACACAGGCGCTATTTGTGAACAAGTTGACAGTTCACAACAAAAAGCTATTTTTACACTGTTTTAACGATAAACAGTTGACCTTAACTTAAGGAGTATTAAATGATCACTAATGGTATACTTCGCAGCAATTCATCACAAACTCCGATAAAAGGCCTATTTTTGCTAAAAAAGTTTTTCTCTAAAAGCGACCCTTCAAAGGGTTCTGATGTTTTATCAGCCAGTTCCGAAAAGCCAGAATCTAACAAGTCCGTCACTAAACCCTCTAAACCCTCTTCCCAAGCTAAGCGCTCACGGCGTAAATCTAAAAAAGTGAATAAGCCATGGGATCTATCAAGCTTTTCTGTGCCGGAAGTGGAGGGTAAGACCCGCTTTCACGACCTGGGCCTGGAGCTGTCATTAATGCACGCCATTGCCGATTTAAAATTTGAATACTGTTCACCTATTCAGGCCAAATCATTACCGAATTCATTAAAAGGTCTGGATCTGTTGGGTAAAGCCCAAACCGGCACCGGTAAAACAGCCGCCTTCTTAACCGCAATTATTGATGACTTTATCAAAAATCCCATCGAAGAGTCGCGCTATGGGGGAGAAGCCCGCGCTTTGATTATTGCCCCTACACGGGAGCTGGTGCTGCAAATTGCCGAGGATGCCAAAGCCTTGGCGAAATATACCGATTTAACCATCCACACGCTGGTTGGCGGTATGGATTATGACAAACAGAAGCGCAAAATTCAGCATCAGCTGATCGATATTTTGGTGGCAACCCCGGGGCGTTTACTGGATTTTGCCAGCAGTAAAGACATCTATCTCGATCAGGTAGAAGTACTGGTATTGGATGAAGCTGATCGCATGCTGGACATGGGTTTTATCCCCCAGGTGCGACGCATTGTGCGCTTAACGCCGAAACGTGAGAATCGCCAAACACTGTTTTTCTCTGCCACCTTTACTGATGATGTACAGCGATTGGCAGAGCAGTGGACCTACGATCCAGTAAGGGTAGAAATTGAACCCGAATCCGTGGCCACAGATACCGTTGAGCAGCATGTCTATCTGGTATCCACTGAAGAAAAACTACCCGTGCTTTGCAATGTCTTGCAGCAGCCCGATGTCGATAGTCTGATTGTCTTTGCCAACCGCCGTGATGAATGTCGCAAACTTCATCAAAAACTGCAAAGAAAGGGTTTTAAAGCTGGCCTTTTATCGGGAGAAATTCATCAAAATAAACGCGTAAAGACACTGGATGCCTTTAAGTCTGGCAAACTAAAAGTCCTGGTCGCCACCGATGTGGCCGGTCGAGGTATTCACATTGATGATATTAGCCATGTAGTCAATTACACCCTGCCAGAAGAGCCTGAGGATTATGTTCACCGAATTGGCCGCACCGGGCGCGCGGGGAAAAAAGGCGTATCCATTAGCTTCGCCTGCGAAGATGACGCCTTTCGACTGCCCGCCATTGAAGCACTCCTGGGAACAACCATTGTCTGCGAACAACCACCAGAAGCCTTATTGAAGCCATAATTGGAATACGGCATTGATAGCAAGTTCACCGCTTACAGCAAAAATCTGTTTTAACCGTAGGCGATAACTAATATCCCTGGCAATAGCCTTTTTCTGACCCTCGACTACACTTAAGAGAGTTCTCCTGCTTTTTATGGGTCAGTTTAAAGGTAAGCTCGTGCAAAAAGTTTTAATTGTTGAAGACAGCGCCATCGTCGCCAAGGTTCTGCTGCATATTGCTCGTCAAGAACTGGATTTCGACGTCATTCTGGCAACCACCTTCGCCGAAGCCCAATCCTTATATGAACAATATCAAGATCAGATTTTTGTCGCTCTTGTCGACTTAAATTTACCCGATGCCCCCAATGGTGAGGTTGTCGATTTCACCCTTAAACACAAACTGCCCACCATTGTGTTGACCGGTTCCTTTGATGATGAACGTCGTGAGTCCTTACTGAATAAAGGCATTGTCGATTACGTGACGAAAGATGGCCGTTATTCTTATCAGTATGCTGTGCGCTTGGTCAATCGCTTAAAAGAAAATCGGTCTATTAAAGTACTCGTGGTGGAAGATTCGTCCACTACGCGCAAATATATTTGCGAAATGTTAAAACGCCACCAATTCAAAGTATTTGAAGCTGTGGATGGGATCGATGCAGTCAAAGTGATTTTGGCGACGCCTGATATTCAGCTTTTGATTACCGATTACAATATGCCCAATATGGATGGCTTTGAACTGGTTAAAAACCTGCGCTGTAAGTATGAAAAATTTGACCTGATCATTATTGGTCTATCAGCAGAAGGTGAGGGTGGTTTGTCGGCGAAGTTTATTAAATCCGGTGCCAACGACTTTTTATCCAAACCATTCAATCCAGAAGAATTTTATTGTCGGATCAATCACAATATTGAATCCTTGGAGCTGGTTGAAAAAATTCGCGATGTGGCTAATCGGGATTTCTTTACCCAAGTCTATAGTCGGCGCTATTTCTTCCAGCAGGGTGAACAGTTGTGGCAAGCCGCCAATAGCAACAATACGCCCTTGGCCTTAGCGGTAATTAATATTGACGACTTTAAAGAACTAAACGAAAAATATGGCAACATTTTTGCCGACTTTATTTTGAAGAATGTGGCTGAAATACTCAATAAGGCGCTATTTCGCTTTATTCTGGCGCGCGCCTCGGGCAAAGAATTTTATGTATTGATGCCAGGTTTAGACAACCAAAAAGCATTAACCATAATTGATAAAATCAGGGGTATTGTTGCTCGTGAAGATTTTCCTCATGAGCACGGTAAAGTCTATGTTACGGTTAGCTGTGGCGTGGCCAGCCAGTTGGGGGAACGATTGCAAGATCAGATTGCTCATGCAGAAGAATTGGTGAAAAGAGCGAAAGAGGCCGGTAAAGATATCGTCCTTGGGGAGGACGATGAAGAACAGGACAGTCAAGCCGCCAGGGCTTAACAGTACCCGCAGTACCAAGCCCTCATACTCATACAGTTCACCACAACCTTAGCTGTATCCAACGGGAAATATCAGCAATTTCCTGTATGCACACGCTGTGATCCATCGGGTAGCTGTGATAATCGGTTTTATAGCCTTTTTCAGTGAGCAGCGCATTGGCCTGAGTGCCCAGAGTCTCAGGTACAATGGCATCAAATTGGCCGTGTCCGATAAAAATAGGCAGTTTTTTATTCGCTGAATGGTATTCCACCGTATCCTTGGTGGCAAAATACGTTGACAGTGCGATTAAACCGGCCAAAGGTTTTGGGTAGTTTAACGCCAGTTCATAGCCGACCGCGCCACCTTGAGAAAAGCCCGCAATGATAATGCGTTCACTGGCTATGCCTCTGTCTATTTCACGCTCAACTAGCTGACTAATATCACTTGCTGAGGTTCGGAGTTGCTTGGTATCCACCTTCCTGTCAATATCATGCGTCAAAATATCATACCAAGCGGGCATTAACAGCCCGCCATTAATGGTAATTACCCGTTTGGGCGCATGGGGAAAGACAAAGCGAAGCGCCATGGTTGAAGGAATTCTCAATTCGGGAACCATGGGCTCAAAATCGTGGCCACTGGCCCCAAGACCGTGTAGCCAAATAACGCTTGCGGTTGGCTTAGGGTGGGTTTCTATTTCTAGAGTTTTTAACATAAAACAGAGTCATTTAAACAGGGGGCGGCATTATACCCATAGTATTCGTGACTCAAAAGTAGTTTTTTAGCTCGTGGTGTAGATTCCGCCCGCGCCGGCGAGAGTGGGCTCTAGAATAACTCTCTGAATGTATCCCGGATACCAAGAGAGACACCAGAGAACAAATCAATCAATGCAGTCATAAAAGCCGGTACTTTTTGCTGGCGTTCAGAGAGTTGTCTGCGCTCGCGCCCCAATAAAACACATAGTAGCCATGGATTAGCCTTGAGCCAGCGTGAAGCGGCTGGTTGACTGAGCCAGCCTTACTGCCTGTGAAGACAGTTCTTGGGTATGGCCTTCGAGTACTTCTCGCGTTATTTTTACATTTTCACTTTGTGTGCAGATATCCGCAATTTGTGCCGCAATATCATTGGTGTTGTAGGAGATCTCTTCTACCGCAACAACAACTTGATCCATTTCGGCCGCCACCCGTTGAGTGGACGCTTCAATGTTCTCAAAAGATGACATGGCATTGTTGGCATTGTCTTGACCTGACGAGGCCAGAACAATGCCTTTTTCCATCAGCTCTCCCATGCGTTTAGTCTGGTCGTTAAAGTTTTTAATAATCTCACTAATACTGCTGGTTGCACCCACTGTTTTTTGGGCAAGCGCCCGCACTTCGTCAGCCACTACTGAGAATCCTCGCCCCGCTTCGCCTGCGCGCGCCGATTCAATGGCTGCGTTCAAGGCCAGTAAGTTGGTTTGATCAGCCAGGCCGTTGATCACATCGATAATACCTAACATCTCAGAACTGGACTGATTTAGCTTTGACACTTCAGCATTAGTGTTTTGAATCATATCCACAATATTTACCATGGACTGGACACAATCGTTGACGACCTTCCCGCCCTCTTTGGTCGATTGGGACGCAGACTGTGCTGTCTCACTTACCTGCACTGAGCGCTTTGCCACATCATTAACTGCAATAGAAATTTGCTGCGTTGCCATGGTGGATTGCTGGGTTTTTTGTTCAACCTCAACACTGCTATCGTGAAGTTTATCGACAGCATCCTCTAACTGATCGCGAATATGTTGGAGGGAAAGATTGCCATCCACGACTTGTGAAATGACGGCCGAGATGTCGCCTATCATTTGGTTGGATGTGCTGCGCAATTGAGTAAATTCATCTTTTTCATTATGATTAATGCTCAGTTGTGTGGAGAAATCACCTTCCGCAACGCGTTTCATAAGCGCTTGCATTTGACTGATCTGACTACTGAGTTGGCGAGCTGTCATACCAAGGCTGATAAGAATAATCAAAGCGACAAGAGTAGCAGCAATAGCGATCACCCGAGTGGCCTTGCTTTTGGCTTGCTTGGCCTGTGCAAGCACGCGCTGAATAACAATGTCATCTAGATGTTGGTTAAGCTCTAAACTGGTCGCATTGAGCGCTTTCAATAAAGGCTGCATTTCGTTGATAATATCTCGCTCAAGATTGACTAATTGACGCGCTTCACTAAAGGCCTCACGATAGCTGGCCACGGCTTTGCCGATATCAATGTCCTGCCAGTCCATATCAATCACCGTTGTCTCAAGATTGCTAAGTGCCGCCTCTGTTTTGGCTTCATCGTTTGCTGATTTGGTAATAAGATAGCTTTTTTGACCAGTAATCAATGCACTGACATCTGCTTCGATCATGCTAAAGCTTTGTTCTGCCAGAGTATTGGATGCACTGAATATGCGCTTGAGTACACCTTGGTTTTCCGCAAAGCCCAGGCTCTCGCGGTTTTCCCGCCAGCGTTGACGAGCATTTTGGTAGGACTTTGCCAGCTCAATGATTCGTTGAGCACTGGATATAAGCTCTGAGTACCCGAGCGCTTGCGCCTCTTCTTCCATTGTTTGCGCTTTATCGACAAGAGCGGTAATCTCTGCGGAAAAGCCATCGATATTGTCAGCGTTAATTCCAAGGGAAGACAATTCTAAAGCAAGTAAATCATGTTTAAACGAAAGCGTGGCCTGCTTATAAGTGGCGGCAACTTGCTGTTTTAGAGCGCTATTGTTAACTGTATAAAGGCCTATAAAGGCAAAAATTGCGACAACGGCGAGCCCGATCAGCGTCAATACTACAACCGTGGTCAGTTTTTGTTTCCAGGATAGTTTAACAATGCTTATCTTAGGAGAATTAGACATATTCGTTTGATTCAAAGGCTTCATCATAGCAATTCTCTTATATAAACCTATCACTGTTTAAGCTTATAAAGTTAAGTGTAGACCCAAGG
>JBCBZU010000223.1:0-4518 GCA_039815165.1 Pseudomonadota bacterium | reverse complement strand
TCGGTTTTCTTGTCAGCTTATATCCCTGGATCGTTCCCTTTGCGTTTACGCTTTGGGATGCGGCAGCCGTTTCCACTTCACAATCCATTACACTGATTGGAACGGTCATTATGTTACCTATCATACTTGCCTACACTGCTTACTGTTACTATATTTTTCGCGGTAAAAGTAGCCATGAAAGCATGTATTAAATAGTGAGTATCGCCCCATGGTAAAACCTGAACATAGCGTAGCGAATATGATAGATAAAGTATTCAGTCGGTATTTATCGCCCAAACAAAAACAATGGGCGTGGTTTGTCGTGCTGTGGTTTGCCGGGCTGTCCACCGTTTTACTGTTAGGCTTTGTCATTCGCACAGCGATGGGAATTTCCTAGTCAGTGTTTGATGAACAGGGCTCGTTCTGAGAGCGACTTACTAACGGGGCACTTGAAAAGAGTACACTGTCATTTCAAACACGCTGTGACTGCGGCCCTGTACGCTCTACGTCGGCTCCTGCCGCCGAAGGTTTGAAATGACAGTGTATTCTTTTTCCTAAACTGGTAGTAAGGGCATCTCTAAACATTGTCTTTTTCCACGATCTTGGCGCAAGCTCCGTGCTCGAATCCTTATCTACGCCCCAGTACACTGTGGTTCTCTGTGCGGTGCTCCCCAGAGCCTTTATTAAATATACTCGGCAATGACTTCGATAAAATCTTGACCGTAGCGCTCCATTTTATTCTCGCCGATGCCGTTTAACGTGAGTAGCTGTTGGCGATCAGTGGGTTTGTATTCCATCATTTCCATCAGTGTTGCATCGTGAAAAATCACATAGGGTGGTACGCCCTGTTGCTGCGCCAAGCGCTGCCGGCATCCACGCAAGGCATCCCAAAGGTGCCGATCCCCGTCAGACACGCGGTGTTGTTTTTTCGGTTTTTTAGTTAAGCTTGTTTTTGCAGTCTCTTTGCGCAATTGTAGCTGAATGTCACCACGCAACAGGGGGCGAGCTTTTTCGGTTAGTGTAATAGCGCCATAGTGTTGGTTATTGCTGTAGATAAAACCGTTTACCATTAATTGTCGTGTCACTGATCGCCATTGTTGTACCGCCGTATCTTCGCCAATACCAAAAGTGCTCAATTGCTCGTGCCTGAATTGTTTGACTTTATCGGTTGACTTTCCCTGCAGTACATCGATGACATGGGTGATCCCAAAGCGCTGGCCTGTGCGATAGACACAGCTTAACAGCTTTTGTGCGCTAACAGTGGCGTCCCAGGTTTCGGGTGGCGACAGGCAAGTATCGCAGTTGTTGCATTGATCAGGATAGTCCTCATTAAAGTAGTGTAACAAGGCCTGGCGCCGACATTGGGTAATTTCGCACCAGCCTAACAGCGCATCCAGCTTTTGTTTTTCATGGCGTTTGAACTGCTCATCACCTTGGGAGTTGTCGATCATCTGGCTCAGTTGCACCACATCCTGCAGACCGTAACACATCCACGCATCCGCTGCTTTGCCATCGCGACCCGCTCGTCCCGTCTCTTGGTAGTAAGCCTCCATACTTTTAGGTAAATCGAGATGGCAGACAAAGCGCACATCAGGTTTATCGATGCCCATGCCAAACGCAACCGTGGCCACCATAATGACTTTTTCCTCGCGCAGAAACAGCGCTTGGTTATTGGCGCGTTCGCCCGTGTCTAAACCAGCATGATAGGGCAGGGCATTAAAACCCTGGCCACAGAGCCAACTGGCTATGGCTTCGACCCTTTTGCGAGATAAACAGTAGACAATGCCGCTGCTGTCTTGATGATTGGATAAAAATCTGCGTAGTTGTTTTTTTGCATCGGTTTTATTCTCAACCCAATAGCGGATATTGGGCCGGTCAAAACTTTGAATAAACTGCTTGGGCTTGTGCAACTGTAGCCCATTAATAATATCGCTTTGGGTCTGCTCATTGG
Source organism: Pseudomonadota bacterium (assembly GCA_039815165.1). Taxonomy (GTDB): domain Bacteria; phylum Pseudomonadota; class Gammaproteobacteria; order Pseudomonadales; family Cellvibrionaceae; genus CANLBN01. The sequence goes on along the minus strand of JBCBZU010000223.1, from coordinate 2,588 downwards.
CAGTGGCGGTTAGCGCCATCCGCGGCACGCTTGGGAAATGCTCTTGAAGCCGGTGCAATAATAAATAATCTTGACGAAAATCATGCCCCCATTGGGAAACACAATGGGCTTCATCAATGGCAATAAGGGACAGTGAGCATTGCTTAAGCCACTCTAATGTGTGGGGCTGCATCAGGCTTTCTGGCGCAATGTAGAGTAGCTGTAGCTGGCCATTATGAATGGACCGGCTAAGGTGGGCGCGGGCTTCACGGGTCAGTGTTGAGTTCCAAAAACCCGCGTGTATGCCCAACTGTTGCAAGGCGGATACCTGGTCTTGCATCAGCGCAATTAATGGCGACACCACCAAGCCCATACCCTCCCTTACAAGTGCAGGGATCTGATAGCACAGCGATTTGCCACCGCCAGTGGGCATTAATACCAGGCAGTCCTCGCCATCGATGGCGGTTTCTATAATGGCTTGTTGGGAAGGGCGAAATTCTGAGTAGCCATAAGTCTGTTGAAGAATATCCCTGGCGTATTGGTAGCTGTCTGATTTTTCCATAGGGGCCATTTTAGCTGAACTGGCGGTTCTTATACCACCCGTTTTTCCATATTTGCGCAACTTGTTGAGAAAGGCAGGTTATTCTCTCTTGTCACATTTCAGTAAGTGAATAAAATTTACACTATTCGATAGCGCAACCCAGCACCAGCCCGCAACTGGGGATTTTAGTTTATGGCAGGCTATTTTTTACAAGCTACTTTTTACAAGCTATTTTTTACAGGCTATTTTTTACAGGCTATTTTTTACACTTCTGGGCTTTACACTTCTGGGCCTTACATTTCTGCAATAAATCATCAGAGCAAACGATACAGCGGCAGACCCCAGCATTAACCAGCCGCTGGTCAGCCCCATGGCAGTGGTAAACAAACCACTCGTCACGCACCAGGTTAACGGAATAAGGCTTATCCACCACCGCCACAGACCTTTTGTAAAAAAAATGCCCAGTGTTATCAGGCAGCTTGGGTCTGGGGCGATGGCAAACCACTGGATTGATTCCTCGCTGTGATTATTTATCCAGGGCAGTAGTGGATAAATAATAAGCCCAGTGATTAGCAATACTTTCCCCCACAGTATTTCAGGTGCTTGCAGCTTGCGCTGTTGGCTGCTGCGCTTGCAGGCTATTAAAAGCAAACAGCTCTGGATCGCAAACAACAGTGCGAATATCTTCCCGGCGACATTGAGCTCTCCAAGCAGACTCCAGTGAAACACATAGGCCACAGATATCCATGAGGCGGCAAAGCCCAGACAGAGAACTCGCCGCAACACAGCCCCAACCAGCCAGCGAGTTTGCCAGGCAAAATAGAGCAAGGCGACTGAGCATACTAAGGAGAATACTGGCAACGGCCAGACGGCGTTATTGGCGCGTTTAAATAAACGCAGATAACCGTCGCTATCGAAAGAAACAAAATCAATAAGGGAATAGCTGCCAACAAAGGCTAAAAATTCAGCGATTGAGGTCATTCCAGAGTTTAGATGGATTGCAGGTAATCTATCATTGCCTGTCGTTGCTTGTGGTCTGGCAGTGCGCCCCTTGCTGCCCCCATATTCTCAACCATATGTTCCAGTTGAGAGGTGGCCGGAATGGCAAAGGTGACGGCTGGATGAGAAATAACAAACTTCAATAAAAAGTGAGACCAATTATCGCAGTCTATATCGCGCGCAAAATCAGGTAAGGGGGTTTGTTTACTCTTCAGGCGACGAATAAGGCTGCCCCCCTGAAAGGGGCGATTAGCAATAATGGCGATATTTTTTTCGTTGGCGATGGGGAGTAAGCGCTGTTCGACTTCACGATCGAAAATATTGTAGGTAAGCTGCACAAAATCCAGGGGATTGTTGAGCATAATGTTTTCCAGGTCGCGGTGTCGCCGACCGTGGGATGTGGTCATCCCCAGGTAAGTAATGTCTCCATTGGCTTTCATTGCCTGTAGCGTTTCCAGGTGTTGTTCCCAACTGAGCAGGTTGTGTACCTGCATTAAATCAAAGGTATTGATTCCCCAATTGCTGGCGGTTTGCTGAATGTCGCTACGGGTAGCGCCACCGTCACTGGACCATACTTTTTCCGCTGCAAACAGTGTGGGAGGGTAATTGAGTTGTCTCAGCGAGTGGCCCAATACCCTTTGTGCAGAACCATACATTGGCGAGCTGTCAATCATCTGGCCGCCGGATTGAAAAAACAGATCCACAATATTGGTTCTGTGCAACTGCGCCTGCTTATCACTGCCGATATTGAAGGTGCGCCAGGTGCCCATGCCAATGGCGCAAATGGCCTTATTACTGCCGGGCAGTTCGCGTTTTATCAATCCGCTTGATGCGCTAGACTCGCCGGCCAATAGTTCTGTCGCAAGGCCGCTGGCGCAGCCTGCTGCTGAATACTTAAGGCAATCGGTGAGAAATTGACGCCGGGAAAAAATGGTCATTTATATATCCTCCGGGTTGTTGCCTCGACAGCGATAAAAATCCCTTATGTTGCTGCTGTTGAGCGTAGATTTTGCGCTGAGTTTAACCTAAAAACCGCAGTTGACCGCTTATTTCTCACGTAAGACACTGA
>JBCBZU010000417.1:0-2531 GCA_039815165.1 Pseudomonadota bacterium | reverse complement strand
GCCTTTTTCAGGGGCCGAGAATTCAATGAATTCAAACCCGTCTAACCCTGCAGGATTCTCAAACAAATCGGCCATGGCGACACCTCCTCCAATGCGTTTTCTTTGCTCTGGAGGATCTTTAACAGAAATTAGTTGCATTTGCAACTTTCTACGAAAAGCTGGTCTTCTAGATCGAGGCAGGTCACAAAACTCAGATGGAAGATCGTTTAAGACAGCTCGAAATCCTCTGCCAGCGGCTCGCGGAGACATCGGGTCAGGTTTCAGTCATCGCACAGTCTAAGCTGGACCCAGCCCTATCGGTTTCAGTCGGCGCAGATCTCCCCATCGCTTCGGCCAGTGTGATCAAAGTCGCGATCGCGTGCACCGCCGCGGACCAAGCGGCGCTGGGAAAGCTCGATTTGACCCAATCGATCCCAAAACACACGCTGAACAAGACGTTCTATTGCTCCATTCTGGAGGCGTTTGACATAAATTTGTTGTTTGTAGTGCTGTTCTACAAAAGTTTCCACTGCTTTGATGGTGATGCAAAAAGCGCTGTAGCCAAAAAGCGATGGCACAAAACCCAAGCCAAACCCCATTATTCGCCAGAGCAAGAGCAGGCGGCTTCGTTGGTTTTTTGGCACAAGAGATGCCATCACAATCAGGTGCTGTTGTTCGACTTTACCGTGTTGCTTTGCCATTTCGCGAATCGTTTTAGACCAAAAGGCGCAAGCTGCCCCTTTATAAATCCATACGGCACCGGTTTCACCAGCATGATTGGAGCGCATCCAAGGCATAAACTCCTGGGGCACCGCAAGGTCTTGTGCACCGTATTGCTTAAGAATGTTTTGTTTCTGCATATTGATCCTGTTCGGCAGCCAGTTGGCAATGGGCCAGGCGTTTGAATCGCCAGTTGGCAAAGGCTCGGTAGGCACTATTGGCCAGCGGTCGAATAATCGGTAGCGAGACAAAAAAGGCGAGGTAGCGCCATCGCTTTAGCTGCTGCCAAATCAGAATAAATGCATCGACACCAATATGCAGCTCACCATTCTGATCTTTAGTGTGTAATAGCTTAAGTCCTTGGCTTAGAGTGATGCCTGCTGTTGCCAGGGCATCGGTGGATTCCGTAATATCCTGCCAAATAAAAATACCTTTTGGGGCTATTTTTCGATAGTGATTAATCTCTTTCGCACATAGCCCGCATTTGCCATCATAAAAAACTGTAATCATTTTTTCACCTACCATCCCAAGGTGCCTGTGCCGCCCTTAAAAGGGCCTTTTAAATTGCGAGTAATCCAGCCACCATAAAAGTCACCTTCCTGAGCGCTAACCTGTTCGCCATTGACAAAGCAGGCCTCAGCTTTGGAGGCATAAAAGCTAATGTAACCGGCAATATCGTGAAAGCGCCTGCTTGGATTCTTATAAAACCAGCCTATATCAACAATGCGGTTCTGGTGGTCTTGCCAATCAACATAGTGGGCCTGCCCCTTCCATTCGCAGAGAGAGCTATGGCTGTTAGGTTTTAAAAAGTGGCTGTGGACATCCTCTGGCGGAAAGTAATAGCATGGTGGATGAGAGGTCTCCAGGCTGCGGTAAGCGCGACGAGTGTCTGCCAGTATTTGCTTGTTGACAATGATTTTTAAATGACCTGTAAACGGTTCACATATCGCGGGCCTGGGGTAGTCCCATACGCTTTCGGTGTTTAGCGGCATAGCATAAATTTACTGGATATTTAGGACTAATACGCAGTAGAGACTCACTCGGCCTTGTTTTGCCTGTGAATACCTAAGCGTTCAGCAACAATCCCTCTTAAAGCTGTTTATTAAGTCTCTGTGGTTTTATAGGCTGGTGTTATAAGGTATTGCGTTCACGCAAGCGCTTAAACCAAAAAACCAGTAGCACTATCAAGTTAAACAGGCTGTAAACGCTGCCAAAAATACTGCCTACCAGCAGCGCATAGAATAGATTCAGGCTTTCAGCCAGAGTAAACCAGCGCCGAATATCCACAATATGCCTTAAGCGCAAAGTACCCACGGTAAAAATGATAGAGGCGCTGTAAGCAATCACTATCTCTGCTCCATGGTTAAGATAAAACCACTCAATCACTATACCCAATAGATTCAGGGCAATAAAAACACTGGTGGTAGCCCAGTCATTGAATTTTAATGAAACCACATTGCGAATCACCGCAAGGGAGCAGCCGACGCTGGCGGCATAAGCCTCCAATCGAAAAAAATGTATGGCCAGCAGTAGCATGGCCAGCCCCGAATACATTCGATAGGCCCTGAGGCCTGCTTGTTTATAGGCAATAATATTGGCCAGCAGGGCGCAGGCGGCAAAGGCTTCTGTCAGCACCAAGGCGAGATCGATAGTGGGCATAGCGACAATCATTTATTTTATAGGGTCGGGGAGTTCCCCCAAAGCGTGTAGAGTACAGCCTACAGCCGATTTTTAAAATACTCCGAAAGGAGTCTTTTGATGTGCGTTGTAACTAATTTACAGGCTCTAATTTACAGTATCGGCCAGATATAAAAAGTCATTGCTTTTATCGT
>JBCBZU010000381.1:0-2850 GCA_039815165.1 Pseudomonadota bacterium | reverse complement strand
GAGGCGCTTGTCATTGCGCCTGAGAGCTTTAGGGTACTAACAACCACTGGTCTCCATTTTGAATTTCTAAGGGTCGATAAGAAGACTTGTACTGCATTTTTTGGCAAGCCTTAATCCAATAGCCTAAATACACCGCCGGAAGCCCTAAGTTCTTTGACTCTTCGATTAAAAATAGAATCAAGTATTTGCCTAAACTACGTTTTGCCTGTTCTGGTGAGTAATAGCTATAAACAGCAGAGATGCCATTATCCATAATGTCTGCTACCGAGGTGGCCACCAGTGTGCCATCAGCGTCTCTGAATTCATAGTATTGAGTCGAAGGCCAATGTTCGGCAAGAAAACTACAGAACTGTTCCCGAGAGGGAGGGTACATATCACCATCGGCATGGCGTCGTGCAATATAGTGGGCGTAAAGGTCATAGTGTTCATCAGTATCAATAGTATTTACAGATGCCACATATAAATCCTGGTTACGTTTCCAGCAGCGCTTTTGTTGGCGATTGGGTTTAAACAAATCAACGGGAATCCGCATGGGTACACAGGCATTGCAATCGGCACAAAGTGGTTTATAAATATGCTTGCCACTGCGGCGAAAGCCATACTCGGAGAGTCGTGAGTAAAGCGCTTTATCGATACTTTGTCTAGGGTTCAGAAAAACCGTCGATGCGTTTTTATCGTCCAAATAGCTGCATTTATGCGGTTGTGTCTGGAAGAACTGGAGAGAGTCCAGTTCGGATAGGGTTTCGTCAACAAGCTTTATTTTTTCGTCTAGACTACTCATATTGTAATGGTCTTTATTCGGAGTGCTAAACCGGCAGATGGGTTACTCCACCTTACTCCAATGGTTTTTATTAAGGGTAATATCACTTGGCTGCCATTGTTCTTGGTAGCCACTATCGATGTTGATATCCACACAACTGTTCAAAATTTGCTCAAATGTTGGGCGATCTATCTCAATAGCACCCAAGCGACTGAGGTGATCGTTATATATTTGACAGTCAATAAGCCTATATTGCCATTGTTTTAGCCATTCGACTAGGTGTGTCAGGGCAATTTTTGACCCGCTAGTCTGTTTGCTAAACATGGATTCCCCAAAAAACACCTTGCCAAGGGCAACTCCATAGAGTCCTCCAATCAGCTCACCTTCTCTCCAGGCTTCTATGGAGTGGGCATAGCCTTGTTGATGAAGACTGTGATAAGAAGCTTTCATCCTGGATGAAATCCAGGTGCCAGAGTCGTTCACATCACTGTTTCGCGGCTCGGCACAGGCGGCAATTACCGCTAAAAAGTCTTTATTGATAGTAACTTGGTAATTTTCTCGTCTTAATGATTTTCGCAAAGACCGGCTTATATGGAACTGGTGGGGATAAATCACCATACGCGGAGAGGGTGTCCACCAGAGTATAGGGTCACCGTCGTTAAACCACGGAAAGATCCCCTGTTGATAGGCAAGCAGTAGCCATTTTGGGCTGAGCGCTCCGCCAGCAGCCAGCAGTCCATTGGGTTCTGAAAAGGCTTGGGAAGTGTCGGGAAATGTTGGTAACTCAGGGTCAAGCCAAGGCAGCATCATTTTTTGTAGACCCCCGCTGTATACAACAGGCGTTTACTTGTCCAAAAATTTCTCTGCGTCCAGGGCGGCCATGCAGCCAGAGCCTGCCGAGGTAATTGCCTGCCTGTAGATATGGTCAGCCACATCACCTGCCGCATAGACACCTTCAATACTGGTTTGCGTTGCGCCGCCATTTAAGCCGCTATCGACAACAATATAGCCATCTTTCATGTGCAGTTGGCCCTCAAAAATACCGGTATTGGGAGTGTGTCCGATGGCGATAAATACTCCGCTTAAATCGACCGATTGCTCACTATCATCTGCGATGCTTTTGATTCGCATACCCGTGACTCCGCTATCATCACCGATGACCTCTTCAAGGGTATGATTCCAAACGATAGACACATTGCCGTTTTCAGCTTTTTCAAAGAGTTTATCCTGCAGGATCTTCTCTGCGCGCAGGCTGTCCCGGCGATGAACCAATACGACTTCTTTACAGATATTAGACAGGTAAAGCGCTTCTTCCACCGCTGTGTTACCGCCGCCAATAACGGCGACTTTTTGGTCTCGGTAAAAGAAACCATCACAGGTGGCGCAGGCGCTGACACCCTTACCCATAAAGGCTTTTTCGGTATCAAGCCCTAAGTATCTGGCGGAGGCGCCCGTGCTGATAATCAAGGCATCACAGGTATAGGTATCATTGCCTTTAATCACAAAAGGACGTACAGATAGATCGACTTCATTAATATGGTCAAAAATGATCTCAGTCTTAAAGCGCTCGGCATGCTGTTGCATTTGCACCATTAAATCCGGACCTTGTAAGGCTTCTATGCCACCGGGCCAATTTTCGACATCGGTCGTGGTTGTCAATTGGCCACCTTGCTGCATACCCGTAATAACAACAGGGTTAAGATTGGCCCGGGCAGCATAGATTGCAGCAGTATAGCCCGCAGGCCCTGAACCCAAGATTAGTAGACGGTGATGCTTATCGACGCTCATGAGATACCTTGTTATAAATTGATTTAAGTAAATAAGGTAAACTATTGATTTAAATGAAAAAATCTATTTATATGAACCTGCATAAACCAGGCAGGCTTGAAACCACAGCCAAATGTCCACTGACTCACATTCATTTAGCGTACTTTTATTAAATATACCCTTATTCAACCTGCTCCACATCTTATGGTGAACGGCTTTCATCGCTAAGGGGCTTTGCCTTTTTCGCGGGGAGTCAATAACAACATAAATGCAATTTTAGGCTCGTGTAATAACTCGTGTAATAACTCGTGTAATAACTCGTG
>JBCBZU010000386.1:0-2803 GCA_039815165.1 Pseudomonadota bacterium | reverse complement strand
CACAATGAATTCGGGGTTGGTACTTTCCAGATTGGCCACGGTAATAAAGCGCGGCAGCAACTTGCCGTCGCTGTCCAGCAGGCAGAAATATTTCTGGTTATCCTGCATGATGTGCTGTTAAGACCATCTATGAAGCTCTGAAAATCGGAGTTGATGAATCTGTCTTCGTCACCATCGCTATGCTGATAGTTTAGGGAAAATGCTGTATCCCAGTTCTTGTGTTGCTGACCAGTCTGCACCCACGCTTCATAAAAATCGAATGAGCCTGTTCTAACGCCACTTTCTATACCGTCAATATCTTGGGCATTTTTTGTCACTATATTAATAACGCCTGCATATGCATCGGCGCCATAGATGGCCGATCCAGGACCACGTAGTATTTCAATTCGACTCATATTAATAACAGGCTGTCTAAATAACAAAGGCTTGCCCCCTACTAATGGCCACTGAAGAGGGGTGCCGTTAATAAGCATAAGTAATTGTGGACTAAAATCAGTATGTATCCCCCTAATGGAATAAATCGAATCCAGTCGATTGGCCCCAGAGAGTGAAACATGTAAACCCGGTACTGTTTCCAATACCTCATCCAGTGTCCTTGCCCCCATGGCTTCTATCTGCTGACTGGTGATCACGGTTGCAATGGCGGGGGCCTGGTCGATGGGGGTGTCATTGCCGGTGGCGATAGAAATTTTTATTTTGCCGAGTTCTTCCAGGCTTAAAGACAAGTGCTCCAGGCCGGTGCCTTTATATTTATCGTCACAGTAGGCGTACAGGCTGGTAACAGCAACCATTATCGCTACGGTCATTTTGCTCAGACTAATGGTTGTTTTCTTCATAAATAACAGTGGCCAACCGGGCTTAAAACTATGCGGCTGTTTCTTTAATTTTAGTGGGTTCTCCAAATTCATCCAGGTCATCAATGCCAATAAATGTTTTTTCTGTAATAACAACCGGTAAAGGAATCTCGATAATAAAGTCAGAACCTGCATCAGGCTTGCCTTTTGCTTCTATGGAGCCGCCCATAATCTCACAAAAATGTTGGGTGATGGATAGCCCCAGACCGGTTCCCTGAGCTTTTTGGGTTTTGCCGCTGCTAAGCTGTTGAAAGGATTTAAATATGGAGGTTTCTTGTTCCTTAGTCAATCCAATACCGGTATCGCTAACGATTATTTTTAATTTTTCAGGATGATTGTTAACGGTGATGGTGATTGTGCCTTGTTTGGTAAACTTATTTGCGTTGCTGAGTAAGTTGACCAGTATGTGCAGCATTTTTTCATAGTCAACTTCGGGTGCAAATTTTTCATTATCGATATTGACGTTAAGCACATTTTTATTTTTAGTCATCAGTGGTTTAATGTTATCGATAGCTTCTTCTATTAAGGAGCTAATATAAGTCATCGTCAGCTCCACTGTCATTTTGCCGGCCTCGATTTTGGCCAGGTTTAAGGTGTTGTTGATCAGCTCCAATAAGCGCTCTCCGTTGGTGTTCACGCGGATAAGCTGGTCGGCGTAGTATAGGTTGCCTTCCATCTTTAATTCTTCAATAATGATGTCAGTATAGCCAATAATCGATTGTAAAGGTGTTCTTAATTCGTGGCTCATTAAAGACAAAAACGCACTCTTCGCCCTGTTTGACGATTCCGCTTTGCGTCTGGCCAGGTCCAATTTATCCCGCGCTATCTGCAAGTCCTGGGTTTGGCCGGAAAGGCGTTTATTATCTTGGCGATACATTCGATAAGCATAAGTGGCCAGGAACAGCAGCATGGTGATGCAGATGGCTAAGACCCAAGACAGAATTAATGAGAGTTTTTGTGCGCTGACTAATTTATCCAATTCATCAATAGAGCTTTCCTGCTGTTTGATTTGAACTTTTTGATCGCTGATGGTTTGGTTTAGGGTGGATAGCTGCGCCTCTTTCGTGATAATGGTTGTGCTAATGTTGTCTAATTCCTTCTGTTTTCCCAATAATTGTTTTTGCTGTTGGTCCAGTTCTTGATTGCGTTGAGCAACTTGTCGAATTAACTGCTGCCGTTGTTCCTGGCTGTTGGTGATTTGTTTCTGCTGTTGATCTATTTCATCGTTTTGTTTGGCAATTAATCGCTTGCTTTCTTCAATGGTGGTGTTGAGTTGCTCAAGCTCTATGGTCAGGGCATTGTTAGTGGCCTCCATTGTTTTGATATCACTATTTAATGTCTGCATATCATTAAGCAGCTTGCGATTGATGCGCTGTTGAGAGCTCACTTGCTGTTGCAGACCAATCAGCGATACTTGTCCTTCACGGTAAAGTCTGGCAACATCAATTTCAGTTCCTCCCAATAGAATCAATTCAGGCAGCGGTGTTAAATTATTGTTAATAAGGTTCGCTTTATTGACTTCGAATTGTAATTCTTTGTCGAGGGTTTCAAATAGATTGATCATTACCAGTCGTTTATTGCTGTAATTAGAGGTAACCGTTAATATTGGCTTGCCTTGGATCAGGCTTTGAATTTGTGTAACCGTATTGTCACTGCTGGTGCCAATATAAATCAAGTTGTAATTATCCAGCGACTGAATGTTGTTGGTGCGCGTCACCTGGATGGGAATATTTTTAATATCGACGCCGTCGTTGAGCATTTCAAACTCAGAGACCAATGTGCTTTGTTCTACTTCAAATAGCGCAATTTTAAATACGCTGAGCTTCTCTTCACTGGGCCACTGGATGTTTTTCGCAAAATTATAAGTATAGGAGACGATTAGTTTTTCTCTTTCCACACTTTGTGAGTAGGCCTTGTTTGTAAACAGAGTCGCAAACAGAGTCGCCAGT
>JBCBZU010000352.1:0-2998 GCA_039815165.1 Pseudomonadota bacterium | reverse complement strand
TGCGAACTTCGCCCAGACCGTCTTCGATGGTGCTCAGGGTCCATTTTTCCATCTCGTCGGTAGTGACAATAGCCTTGTCACTATGTAGCCAGCACTCATAGCGTGAAGCGCTCAGTCGAATAATGATGCCATCAGCGCTGTGCAGGGCATCGTTATCATGTTTAGGGAGTGAACCAAATAGCGAGCTCAGTTGTTCGGCGTTATCGGTATAACATCCGATAAACTGATAGTGCTCACTTGCATCACTAAGCTCTAGCTTTGAAAAAATGCTGTATTTCTTCAGGGCATTCAGTGCGCTTTCAAGCAAGGGCTTATACAGGCATAAACCAATGGCATCCTCTGCCAGCTCACAGGCGCGAAAGCTAAAGAGCATTCGGCCTTTAGGTGTGCAATGGGCCCCCAGGCTGGTTTGACTGGTGCCATTTGTTGGTGATAAGGCATTGATATCACAGGTAACCTGACCCTGTAGAAATTTTTTTGCATCGGGACCTTTGACCAAAAGTAGTCCGCGATCATTGATTGCCGTTGGGCTTGAGTGCGCTTTTTTTGTCATGTTTTTAATAAAATGTTCGTGATTCCCTCAAAAACTGCATTATAATAGAGTCCACTCGTAAAAAACCAATATCGCCAATGGAAATAAATCGTTTATTTTGGGCCAGCCGTCGCGGCATGTTAGAGCTGGATTTGATCTTACAGCCTTTTGTTGAAAAAGCGTATCCCGCCCTCGAATCTTCTGACCAAGTGCTCTACAAACAATTGCTGGAAGAACAGGATCAAGATTTATTTGTCTGGTTCTTAAAGCAACAGGACCCAGATGACCCCAATTTGCTAAGGATAGTCAACATTATTCGTGAGTACACACACACCCAAAGTAAAGCCTAAGCTGCCCTATTTCAGGCTCCCCTATATCGTTCGCATACAAGCCTCTCGCATTATGCTGTGGGCAGTGTTTGCCCTGCACTCAGTTGCGGCTCTCGGTATATTCTCCACGCGGTTACCTACACTTATTTCCATAGGTTTATGGGTGTTTATTGCGGTAAGTGCCTGGCGCTTTTTCAAAGAGTGGCAGTGTACGCCTGTCTATCGCTTACAGTGTACTGATCATCAATGGCAATTAGCGGAAGATGGCGAAGCGGACAGCCATAGGCTTAAGGTAATTAAGCGCTGTTACTATTGGTCACCGTATTTGGTGTTTTGCACATAGAGGATATAGGCGGACACAAGGGCTATCTACCCATAGCCTTTGATGCCTGTAGTAAAGCAGAATTCCATAAGTTGAGGCTGATTAGTCGCTATGAACTGTAGCCACCTTTACCGGTGATAAACGCCAGCCCAACGTTCGTTTCTCGTTTTGTCGTATAAAGCATAACAAAGCCAGTTTAAGCTCCATTTCGAGTTTACGCTCCTATATTAATTTGCTATCTTTTGTGGGTGCAAAAATGAGGCGATGTATGAAAACTGTTGGTGTTAGAGCACTTAGGGAAAATCCTGGAATACTCAGTCAATCTGCCGCAAAGGGTGAATTTGTATTATTAACCAATCGCAATGAACCCATGTCCTTATCCGTTCCTTTTAATGATGATCTCCTTGATGCTGGCGTCAATATTAACTTGGCCATAAAGCTTTATGAAGAGGGCTTACTGACACTTGCTAAAGCCGCTAAATTATCAAAAATGCCGGTAGAAGCATTTCTTAACAAGTTAGGATGTTTAGGGATTGTCGTCGTGGACCAATCAGCTAAAGACATATCTGCTGATTTGGATATCTTAAATGGCTAAGATTGTCGTGGCGGATACAGGCTCACTGATTGCATTAGCTATACTCGATATGCTTCCGATACTTCCCAATTTATTTGATGAGATTTATGCGCCCGACGCTGTCATCAATGAAGCTTTGGTCGAAATATCACAGCCAGGCGCCAAAGCCATTGATACAGCGATAAAAACAGCATTGATAAAACCTTATACTGTTGAAGTGACAGAGCTGTTTAAAGATTTAGTTGATTACTTAGATCAAGGAGAAGCAGAAGCATTAACACTTGCTAAATTACTTAATGCCATTGCAATCATTGATGAAAAGCGTGCCCGCAAATTTGCCTTAACCCACGGTATAAAAATCACTGGATCGGCAGCCATTTTAATTGCAGCGAAAAATGAAGGTTCTATTGATTCAGTAAAGCCAGCGCTGGAAAAGCTTAAATACCATGGCTATAGAATGTCAGAGTCATTGATTGACGATATTCTAAGACGCGTTGAAGAGTAAAGGATATTATCTATTTACCGTATAGAGGTTGATAATCTTGGTTGACACAATAACACTCTGTTTGGCATTACAGTGCCTTTGCTTAATGTATGTCTTTTCTACCTATCAAAGAAGAGATACATTTAGCATGACTTGGTTGGGCTCTCTGTTTGGTAAAATAATTTGGTCAGTCAAGGCGTCGAACTTGATATGAGCCAGTTGGGTGGGGTTCTCGGACACTTACTCATAAACTACCAGACTCAAAAAATATTAAGTCAAAACCTGTAGTGAAAGAGCTTAATTATTCATTCTAGAACGTATTATGGTAATGGCCTTTTTTAAGTGTTTTTCAACCATACTCACTGAAATACCGCAAGCGTCGGCAATTTGCCGGTGCTTCATCCCTTCGAAACGGCTTAACATAAACACTTCTCGACACCTAGTGGGCAAACAATCGATGATTTTTTGTAGTTTATTGAGGTCTTGCTCGTCAGATAGTATTTGTTCATAGGAAGGTTTAGGTGAAGGGAATTCTTTTTTTTCTGTCTCTAGCGGTGATACATACATTGACTCTTTAAACTTCCGTCTGTGAAAGTCGATAAGCTGGTTTTTTGCGATTTTGAATAGAAGTCCTCGGTCATGAGTCACCTTATTGCCAGATTTAATATGTCGGAACAACGATAAAAAAGACTCTTGTAGAACTTCTTCAACTTGCTCGAAGTCATTTCCTGTTCGGTTTAACAGGAATTTTTTTAAG
>JBCBZU010000063.1:0-8085 GCA_039815165.1 Pseudomonadota bacterium | reverse complement strand
TTTTATTAACCCGGCAATTTTAATTGTCGCGTTAATAACACCGGACAAGGATGTCCTGCCATCGGCATAGCCGATGTAAGCCATTGAAAATCAAGCAGCTTCGCACAGTTGCGCCAATTTTCAATGGCGTCAATCAAATAGTTCGGGGCGAACTATTTGATTGCCAGGTTAATAGTCGCCCACACTCTGCTGATATTGAACCGTTGGGTATGGACTTTAGAACAATCAATCGGGTATTGTTTAGCATTAATGCATTGATTGCAATGGTGAGTTGAATCAATGGTTTTAAATTTGGAAAAATCATTAATGACCAATATCCAAAAGAGGGATCGAGAATTGTTAAGCGGAAACCATGCGTTTGTATATTGCTGAAAAACCCAGTTTGGGACGAGCGATTGCCGATGTACTGCCCAGACCGCATAAAAAAGCCGAGGGGTGTATTTATGTGGGTAATGGTGATTGCGTGAGCTGGTGTGTCGGCCATTTACTGGAGCAAGCCGAGCCGGATGCCTATGACCCCGCCTATAAAAAATGGCTCGCTGAGCATTTACCCATCATCCCTCAACAGTGGCATTTAAGGCCCAAGACAAGTACTAAAAAACAACTGGCTGTTTTGCGTAAGCTGGTAAAAACCGCTGATGAACTGGTTCATGCCGGTGATCCTGATCGCGAGGGACAATTGCTTGTGGATCAACTTATCGAGTTTCTTGGCATACGTGGTCCAGCAAAGAACGGCATACAGCGTTGTTTGATCAATGACCTCAACCCGCCTGCGGTTAAACAAGCGTTAAATACTTTGCGTAGCAATAAAGAGTTTGTTCCCCTGTCTGTTTCTGCGCTGGCGCGGACACGGGCTGACTGGCTCTATGGCATCAATATGACCCGTGCCCTGACTTTACAGGGCAGAAAAGCCGGTTACGACGGTGTGTTATCGGTGGGGCGTGTGCAAACCCCGGTCTTGGGTCTGGTTGTCCATCGCGATCGTGAAATTGAGAGCTTTCAATCAAAGCCCTTTTATCAGGTCATCGCCCACATTGAAACGCCAGTGCATAAGACATTTTTCGCAAAATGGTTACCCAGTGAGGCATGTGCACCTTATCAAGATGAGGAAGGCCGGGTTTTGTCCTTGGGTTTGGCTAAAAAAGTGGTTAACAGTATTACGGGTCAGGCTGCATTTGTTACCAGTATGGCACGCCGCCATAAAAAGCAAGCGCCGCCACTACCTTATAATTTATCGGCCCTGCAAATAGAGGCCGCCAAGCAGTATGGGCTGAGCGCTCAGCAGGTACTGGATGGCTGTCAGGCGCTTTATGAGCAACATCAATTATTGACTTACCCACGTTCCGACTGCCGCCATTTACCGAAACAGCACTTTACACAAGCCGAGTCGGTACTGGCAGCCATTGCCAGTAACCGCCACAGGCTGGAGTCCGCAGTTAATCAAGCCGATTCTCGTCGACAGAGCAAGGCTTGGAATGACAACAAGGTCGACGCTCACCATGCCATTATCCCCACTGCCAAAACGGCCAATATTGAGGGGTTAACTCAAACTCAGCAGCGCTTGTACGACTTGGTCGCGCGTCAGTATTTGGCACAGTTTTATCCCCACCATGAATTTCAGGATAGCGAAATGCACCTTGATATTGCCGGGGGGCACTTCGTGGCTAAATCCAGGCAATCCATAGTTGCAGGCTGGAAAGCATTGTTTGCAAAAGCATCTCAGAGCACTCAACCTGACCAGGATCAACACACTGACAGCACGTTAAATGCTACTCTACCGAACGTTAAAAAAGGCGATAAGCTCTGGTGCCACAAAGGCGAACTACTTGAAAAGCAAACCTCAGCGCCCAAACCGTTTAATGATGCCAGCATACTGGCAGCGATGACCGGTATTGGGCGCTATGTGGGCGACAAGGCACTGCGGGCCATCCTCAAAGAGACAGACGGCCTGGGCACCGAGGCCACTCGTGCGGGCATTATTGAGTTGCTGCTTAAGCGCGGTTTTCTCGTCCGTAAAGGTAAACAGATTCGCGCCAGCGATACCGGTAAAGCGCTGATTGACAGCCTGCCACCAATGGCCACACAAGCGGATATGACCGCCCGCTGGGAAATGGAATTAAATGCCATTAGTAAACGTGAAGCGAGCTATAGAGATTTTATGCAGCCGCTGGAAAGTTTGCTGAGAACGCTCATCACTCAAAGTCAGAGCGAACCAATGCAGGCGTTGAAAGGACTAAAAGCGCAAACTAAGCCGACCAAAAAAAAGCGCTCAATAAGAAAAGCCAGAAAATAAAACCCCAGTACTAATCTGGGGTTTATTCGCGGTATTTGGCGTTTCGAGATGGTCTCTCAAATGAGTGCTAATGTAAGTAAGGCTATTTTTTTGCCTCTTTCCTTTCTTTTTCCTTAGCAATCACTTCGTCGGCTACCTGCTGCGGGCATGGTAGATAGTGAGAAAATTCCATAGAGAACTGACCACGACCAGAGGTGATGGTGCGCAGGTGACCAATGTAGCCAAACATTTCTGATAGTGGAACATCGGCCTTAATGCGCACGCCTGTGGTCCCTGGCTCTTGGTCTTTAATCATTCCTCGGCGGCGGTTTAAGTCACCAATCACGTCGCCCACATGATCGTCTGGCGTAAACACGTCGACTTTCATGATGGGCTCAAGAAGTTGTGCACCCGCTTTGGGAATTGATTGACGAAAGGCCCCCTTTGCAGCGATTTCAAAGGCAATCGCCGAGGAGTCAACCGCGTGGTAGGCGCCATCGAATAACTCAATATCGACGTCGAGTACCGGGAAGCCAGCCAGTACGCCTTCTGCCATCATTGAGCCAAAACCTTTTTGAATGGCAGGGAAGAATTCTTTTGGCACGTTGCCGCCCACAACCGTTGAGTTGAAGACGAAACCAGAACCGGGTTCACCTGGCTTAATGCGGTAATCAATTTTACCAAACTGACCAGAACCACCAGACTGCTTCTTGTGGATGTAAGAATCTTCAATGGCTTTGGTAATGGTTTCGCGATAAGCAACCTGGGGCTGACCAACTTCCAACTCGACGCCATAGGTGCGTTTCAGAATATCCACTTTGATATCCAGGTGGAGCTCCCCCATACCTTTAAGAATGGTTTCTCCTGAATCTTCATCGGTTTCCACTTGAAAGGAGGGATCCTCCGCAACCATTTTACCAATGGCAATACCCATCTTCTCAACACCGCCTTTATCTTTCGGTGCAACGGCGATAGAAATGACCGGCTCTGGGAAAACCATTGGCTCCAGTGTGCAAGGATTGTTGGGGTCACATAGGGTGTGGCCGGTTTGAACATTTTTCATACCCACAACGGCAATAATATCGCCCGCCTGTGCAGATTCCAGTTCGTTGCGCTCGTCAGCATGCATCTCAACCATGCGGCCGATACGCTCGGTCTTACCGGTGAATGAGTTCAGTACCGTTACGCCTTTCTCCATCTTGCCTGAGTAAATGCGGATAAAGGTCAAGGCGCCGAAACGGTCATCCATAATTTTAAATGCCAGTGCCCGCAGCGGCTCATCGGCAGAAACTGTGGCAACTTCACCGGTCTCGTTGCCCTCGTCGTCAGTTAGAGGCTGTGGATCAACCTCCATGGGTGCAGGCAGGTAGTCAACAACGGCATCTAACACCAATTGAATGCCCTTGTTTTTGAATGCAGAACCACAATAGGTTGGGAAAAAGTCCAGGTTGCGGGTGCCCTTACGGATGCAGCGTTTAATAGCGTCAATAGAAGGCTCTTCGCCCTCCATGTACTCCATCATGAGATCATCGTCTTGTTCAACGGCAGTTTCGATAAGTTGCTCGCGATATTCCGCAGCCTTTTCAACAAGATCTTCGGGTATATCCACAATTTCATAGTTTTCGGGTAGGCCGGTATCGTCCCAAATGTAGGCTTTTTGAGACAGTATATCCACTACACCTTTAAAGTCGTCTTCGATACCAATGGGTAGTGTCATCACCAGTGGATTGGCGCCCAGTACCTTCTTTACCTGTTCGACAACCCGGTAAAAATCAGCGCCCATACGGTCCAGTTTATTGACGAAGATAATTCGAGCGACCTCAGATTCGTTGGCATAGCGCCAGTTGGTTTCCGACTGAGGCTCAACTCCCCCAGAGCCGCAAAAGACGCCAACCCCACCATCCAGTACCTTTAGAGAGCGATACACTTCAACGGTAAAGTCTACGTGTCCTGGCGTATCGATAATGTTGAGGCGATGATCTTTCCAGAAACAGGTGGTGGCAGCAGACTGGATGGTAATACCGCGCTCTGCTTCTTGTTCCATAAAGTCCGTTGTGGCAGCACCATCGTGGACCTCGCCGGTTTTGTGGATCTTACCGGTCAGCTTCAAAATACGTTCGGTAGACGTGGTTTTACCGGCGTCAACATGGGCGAAAATGCCAATATTTCGGTAGAGAGATAAATCTGTCATCATGATTCTCTTGATAAGTTAGGTAATGAAAGAAGAAAGAAATGGTGTTTGAGCAAAAAATGCGCGCGATTATACAGTAAGGTGTTGGATTTGTTGAGTAGCAGAACAGGGCAGATTGCTAAAATCAGCATTAAATAGCGAGCGCTCGGAATTTAGTCAATATATTGCTGCTTTTGGAGCCCTCAGGGGTAATGTGAAACGGGTCGGCTGCCATCGGGAAAGGGTTTTAGCAGAGGACTAATTCCAAACGATAAGCATAAATATCATGCCTGTCCTGTAAGTCCTGCTATAAGTCCTCTGGAAGATTGTTGCATGCTCTGGTTTTGCCTATAATTGATAATGATTATCATTTAGGTTATGCTGCGGTTTTGTCCTTGACTTTATGGTAATGGAGCAGTGTTCTGGTGATTATTGTGGGCATCGAAAAGATCCCCTGTTTATGTGGCTAGAGAATATACGGCACTTGCCTCGAGTTAATTTGGTGCTAACGGCAAGCTTAATCGAGTTCTTCAAAATGCTACTTGATGATAAAATAAAGCGCATTGTTATAAGCGTCAATTTGAGCATTTTAAACTTATATGATAATCAGGTGAAAAAGCGAATATGCTTAAGATAAACTTTCCAGTGCCCAGGCTGGCCCCAGTCATTTATGCTGCCGCATTGATTTTAATGGCGACGACAAGCCACGGGGCAGAGAAATTCAAAGCGGTAACAACCTTTACCGTTATCGCCGACATTGCCCGTAATATTGCCGGTGATGCCGCCCTTGTCGAGTCCATCACCAAGCCTGGTGCGGAAATCCACGACTACCAGCCAAGCCCCAAGGACATTGTGCGCGCGCAGGGTGCGGATTTAATTCTCCGCAATGGTCTTAATCTCGAGCGTTGGTTTGAGCGCTTTCTTCAAGATATTGACGACGTGCCCAGTGTTACTGTTTCCGATGGTATAAAACCACTGTCGATTTATGAAGGGCCGTATACGGGAAAGCCAAATCCCCATGCCTGGATGTCCACAGAAAACGCACTGGTCTACATCGAAAATATTCGCCGCGCATTTGTTGAGCTGGACCCAGCCAATGCCAATATCTATAGCGCAAATGCCAGCCGTTATTCACAGCAAGTCAGTGCTATCAAGGCTGAGTTAAAAGCAACGCTCAGTCATATTCCCGCGGGTCAGCGCTATCTTGTTACCAGTGAGGGGGCATTCAGTTATTTGGCTAAAGACCTCAATATGCAAGAGGTATATTTGTGGCCAATGAATGCAGATCAACAGGGAACGCCACAGCAGGTGCGCAAAGTCATAGATACGGTGCGCGAGCAAAAAATACCCGTAGTCTTTAGTGAGAGCACGGTTTCAAGCAAGCCTGCCAGGCAAGTTGCTGCTGAAACCGATGCCCTCTATGGCGGCGTCTTGTATGTTGATTCTTTAAGTAGTGTAGATGGAGAGGTGCCCACGTATCTAGATTTGTTAACAGTGACCACCAGCACCATCGCCAATGCGTTTAAGCAGGCCTTAAGTCAATGAGTGTTATTATTGAATTAGACAATGTCGGTATTACCTATCCCAACGGCCATTGTGCCTTAGAGGGTGTCACTGCCCAGCTGCGAACCGGTACCATCTGTGGTTTGGTCGGAGTCAATGGAGCCGGTAAATCAACACTGTTTAAAACCATTATGGGCTTTTTTAAGCCGACCACAGGCCAGGTGAAAGTGGCGGGTGAAGATGTTAAGTGTGCGCTCAAGAAAAACATCGTGTCCTACGTGCCACAGACTGAGCAAATTGACTGGGATTTTCCTGTGCGGGTCAAAGATGTTGTGCTGATGGGCCGTTATGGTCACATGGGCTTTATGCGTCGACCGTCAAGGACCGACAAATGTTGTGTGGATGAGGCTTTACAGCGTGTTGGCATGAGTGCTTATGCAAATTATCAAATAGGCGAGCTCAGTGGCGGTCAAAAGAAACGTATTTTTGTTGCCCGGGCACTGGCTCAGCAAGGCAGCATCATTTTGTTAGACGAACCTTTTACGGGCGTGGATATTCGCACTGAAGAATCGCTGATGGGTTTATTTCAAGCCTTAGCGAAAGAAGATAAATTGATTCTGGTATCAACTCACAATCTGGGAAGCGTTCCCAGTTTTTGCGATGACGTCATGCTGATTAACAAGAAGCTATTAGCCGCAGGCCCGATCGAAACCAGTTTTACTAAAGATAACTTATTTAAAACCTTTGGCAGTATGTTGCGTATCCATCAGTTGGTGGCTCAGGAGATTCACGATGATGAAGATTCGCGTAGCGTAACCGTGCTGACTGATGACGAGCGCCCACTGGTATTTTATGGAGAAGAAGGTATCCAGAAAATTACGCAACCTTGATGACCTGCCAATGATTGATATTCTTCTTCAGCCTTTTACCTATAACTATATGCTCAAAGCCATTTTGGTTTGCATGATGGTTAGTAGTGTTTGTGCCTTTCTATCTTGTTATCTTATGTTAAAAGGCTGGTCACTCATGGGAGATGCGCTAGCGCATTCGGTTGTGCCTGGCGTCGCCTTATCCTATGTGTTGGCCTTGCCCTACGCGATGGGCGCTTTTTTTTCTGGATTATTAGCGGCGCTAAGTATGACGGTGCTAAAACAAAAAACCAAGCTGCGTGAAGATGCTGTAATAGGACTTGTTTTTACCAGCTTTTTTGCCTTTGGTTTGCTGATGATATCAATTTATCCCACCTCAATTAATGTCCAATCGGTTATTCTTGGTGATGTTCTGTCAATATCTGACTACGACATTATTCAAGTGCTTATTATTTGCGTCGTCTGTCTGGTCGTCCTATGTCTAAAATGGCGTGATCTTGTGCTGATATTTTTTGACGAAAGTTACGCCTATAGTATTGCCTTGAAAACACATCTGCTCAAGCTTATTTTTTTTACCCTGTTAAGTGCTGCCTGTGTTGCTGCACTACAAACGGTTGGTGCCTGTCTGGTGATTGCCATGGTCATTACGCCGGGTGCTACCGCTTATTTGTTGACTGATAGATTTGGCGTTTTAATTATTTTAGCGATTAGTTTTGGGCTGATTACCAGTGGTTTTGGCGCGTACTTAAGTTTTTTTCTGGACCTTAACCCGGGCGGTTTAATTGTTGCTTTTCAAACGCTATTGTTTTTGTTGGTTTTTTTGTTCGCGCCTAAATATGGCTTTTTGAAGCGCAGGCAAGTGCTCGATGCTTGATTTGATTATAGGGCCTTTAGCCTATGATTTTATGGTGCGCGCACTACTTATGTCGGTGCTGATTGCAACTGTGTGCTCGATTTTTTCCTGCTTTTTAATTTTAAAGGGCTGGTCTTTGATGGGTGATGCGGTTTCGCACGCGGTGTTGCCTGGTTTGGCGGTGGCGATAATCGTTGGTATCCCTTTAATTTTGGGCGCATTTATTGCTGGTTTGCTTTGTGCAATGAGCGTCGGCTTTTTAAAGCAAAACAGCCGCGTTAAAGAAGATGCTGTAATGGGTATTGTTTTTTCCGGGATGTTTGCCTTGGGTTTGGTTATGCTCACCAAAATTGAAACAGATGTGCATTTATTGCATGTGCTTTTTGGTAATGTGTTAGGCCTATCGACAAGTGATCTG
>JBCBZU010000456.1:0-2186 GCA_039815165.1 Pseudomonadota bacterium | reverse complement strand
CTCTAAAAATTGTCTTTTTCCGCGATCTCGGCGCAAGCGCTATACTCGAATCCTCATGTACGCCTCCGTGCACTATGGTTCTCCGCGCGGTGCCTCCTTAATTTCACGAAAAAATCTTAACTTTTAGAGTTACCCTATTGATGATTACGCTATGTCACTAACGGTATTGATTGTTGACGACTCCAACTTTTTCCAGCGTCATCTTAAAATCATCGTTGACTCTCATCCCGAGTTAAACGTTATTGGCTTCGCTAATAATGGGCAGGAAGCCATAGAAAAAGTCAAAAGCCTAAAGCCCGATATTGTCACCATGGATTATGAAATGCCTATGATGGACGGTGTCTCGGCCGTGCGGGCAATTATGGCAGATAATCCACTGCCGATTCTTATGCTATCATCCATGACTTATGAAGGGGCACGTATTACCCTCGATGCGCTAGACGCAGGCGCCATGGATTTTATGACAAAGGATTTTTCGAAAATATCCAACAATAGCCCAGAACTCACCCAAAAAATTCATCAAGCACTGCTCACTATAGGGAAAAAAATACTAGACGAAAAAGCGAAACCAGCCAATGATAAAATAACGGCTCCAGTGAGTTCGCCTGTCTCTGTCGGTAACAGCCAGCCCGACAATAGTCGACGCAGAATGCCACAAGCGTCAAGGTCTGTTAAATCAACTCCTAAGCTTGTAGCTATTGGTGCCTCTACAGGCGGTCCAATCGCATTAACCGAATTATTAAAAACTTTACCCGCCAATTTTTCACTCCCTATTATTATTGTGCAGCATATGCCGTCTACTTTTACTCAGGCATTTGCAGAGCGTTTAAATCGGCAATGCAACATTTGTATAAAACAGGCTGAGCATGGCGATTATCTACAAGCGGGTACAGCACTGCTTGCGCCAGGCGGTAAACAATTGATTATTGATGGCCAAAATAATCAGCAAATTAAAATAATTGACTCCAGTAAGCCAGTTAATTATAAGCCCTGTGTTGATATCACCTTTGCTTCTTTGTCCAATACCTATGGCGCTAATACATTGGCTATTGTGCTTACCGGTATGGGCCAAGACGGTCGCGATGGCGCAGAGTTATTAAAACAACAAAGTGCCCAAGTTTGGACGCAATCAGAAAAAAGTTGCTTGATTTATGGAATGCCGATGGCCATTGACAAGGCGAATCTATCCGATGCCTCAATGGATTTGCAACAAATGAGTCAGCAGTTGAAGGCATTTTGACTACGGTGCTCAGTCAAGTTTCTCAAGTGCCCCGTTAGTAAATCCCTAACTTGCCGATCTATATTGCTGTTTATAACAGGGTAATGACACTGATTACGATATTTACCTAAAATTCTCTAAGACTTTGATTTAATTGGACTCTCTGTCTATACCTAAATTAGGCCATTCTATTGTTTGTCTATGGATATTCTCAGTCTACTCGGTATCATCATTGCGTTTGCGGCACTTCTGGGAGGTAATTTCCTGGAAGGTGGGGCTGTACAGTCTTTGTTAAATGTTCCTGCTGCACTGATTGTCTTTGGTGGCACCCTTGGTGCGGCTATGTTGCAGACTCCATTACTGACTATGAAGCGCGCACTACAGTTATTTTCCTGGGTATTTAGTCCCCCTCCTATTTATTACAAAGAGCATATAAAAAAAATATCAGATTGGGCGCATATCTCCCGCCGTAGTGGTCTCTTGGGTTTGGAAAAACTAGCGGCAAAAGAGCAAGATTTATTCGCGAAAAAAGCCCTGCATTTATTAGTTGACGGCACTACACCGCAATCAATTCGCAGAGTGCTTGAAAACGACCTTGCGCTTACCGAACAGCGTGATCTTGATGCGGTAAAAGTTTACGCCAGTATGGGGGGCTATTCGCCTACCATTGGTATTATTGGCGCCGTTATGGGGCTTATTTACGTGATGCGTAATTTGGCTGATCCCAGTGAATTAGGTGCCGGTATTGCTATTGCTTTTGTAGCGACTATTTACGGAGTTGGATTGGCTAATTTGGTACTGATTCCTGTTGCAAATAAGTTGACGTCTTATATTGGTCAGCAGTCGCAAGTTAAAGAATTGTTTATTGAAGGTATTATCTATATTGCCGATGGTGAGCACCCACGTGCGATAGAAATGAAGCTGAGTGGATTTTTATAGTGCGCAGGGTTAAGCCCGATATCAGTAT
>JBCBZU010000129.1:0-6252 GCA_039815165.1 Pseudomonadota bacterium | reverse complement strand
CGCCGAGATCGCGGAAAAAGACAATTTTTAGAGATGCCCGATAATGCAATGCTATTTTTAACGATTATATGGCACCGACATAACGTTTCAGCATACTGGGTACGTCCAAAATTAATGCGATAGTGCCATCACCGGTAATTGTTGCACCCGCCATACCCGGGGTTCCGTTTAACATCTTGCCCAGTGGCTTAATCACTACTTCTTCCTGACCGATAAGCTGGTCCACAACAAAGCCAACCCACTGAGTGCCCACGGTGACAATCACAACATGGGCATCGTTGGGGTTATCTTCGTTAGCAGCTCCGCGGACTAACCAACGCTTTAAATGAAAAACCGGAACCGCCCGTTCACGAATCGTCACACACTCTTGACCATCGACCATATTGGTTTTAGTTAAATCCATATGAAAGATTTCGTTAACGCTTACCAGTGGTAAGGCAAATGCTTGCTGACCCAGCATAATCATTAGCGTAGGCATAATCGCTAAGGTAAGTGGCACTTTAATCAAAATACGCGTGCCTTTACCCATTTCGGAGTTAATTTCAATGGAGCCATTAAGCTGGGTAATTTTTGTTTTTACCACATCCATACCGACGCCACGACCAGAGACATCTGAAATTTCTGTCTTGGTTGAAAAACCTGGGGCAAAAATCAAGTTAAACGCTTCAACATCAGGCAAACGTTGCGCTGCATCTTCATCCATGATGCCCTTATCAACCGCGATGCGACGCAATTTATCGGCATCCATACCGCCGCCATCGTCGGTGATGGAGAGAAGAATATGGTCACCTTCTTGTTCAGCAGCCAAAATCACTTTGCCCACTCTTGGTTTGCCATTACTTTCGCGCACGTCAGGCGCTTCAATACCGTGGTCAACTGAGTTACGCACCAAGTGAACCAGGGGATCGGCCAGCGCTTCCACTAAATTTTTATCCAGATCGGTTTCTTCACCGACCAACTCTAAATTAATTTCTTTTTTCAAATTACGCGCCAGGTCACGTACCACCCGGGGGAAACGACCAAATACTTTTTTAATGGGCTGCATGCGCGTTTTCATGACGGATGTTTGCAGATCAGCAGTGACAACGTCTAGGTTAGACACCGCCTTACCGAGGGATTCATCGGTAATTTTATCGCCTAGGCGTACCAGCCGATTACGCACTAATACAAGCTCACCCACCATATTCATAATATCGTCGAGACGCTGTGTATCAACCCGAACAGTGGTTTCGGGAGGCGGCGCATTATCCTTGCCCGCACCTTTCTGTGCAGCGGCTTTTGCTGGCTCAGCTTTAGCACTGGGAGTGGACGCAGGCTTAGGTTTTGCTTTTTCTGCATCGGGTTCAGGTGCTGAGGCTGCGGTATTTGGTGCTGCTGGCGGCGCAGGGGGCGGCGGTGGTGCTGCGCTGGCGGCTGCAGGATTGTTTGCCGCTGTCACCGTTGGTCCCTGACCCTTGCCATGTAACTGGTCGAGCAGGTTTTCAAATTCATCATCGGTGATAAGCTCTCCGCCTACATTGGCTGCTGCTGCCGTGCTTGCCGCTGGAGCAGGCGCATCAGTGGCGGCAGATTCCGCCGTTGTTGTACCAGTACCTGGACCATTGCCCTCACCGTGAAGCTGATCGAGAAGTGCTTCGAATTCATCTTCAGTAATTTCGTCACTATCTGAACCACCAGCGCCAGCGGCCGCTGGAGTCGCCGCTGGCTTTTCTGCGGCGGCTGCGGGCGCATCTTGGTTTACCGCATCGACAAGTTCTTCGAATTCACTATCCGAAATATCATCACCGGGTTGAGCTTGTACGGCCTCAGGTTCTGCGGTATTAGGCGCTGGTTCAGAGGGTGCTTCGGCTTCGGCTGCCGCCGGTGCGGCACTGCTTAAATCTTCACAAGCCACCAGGCGGCCAAGTGCAGCAATTAA
The DNA here is from genome assembly GCA_039815165.1 of Pseudomonadota bacterium. GTDB lineage: Bacteria > Pseudomonadota > Gammaproteobacteria > Pseudomonadales > Cellvibrionaceae > CANLBN01. The sequence goes on along the minus strand of JBCBZU010000129.1, from coordinate 4,334 downwards.
TGCTGGGTCGGCAGCTTTGGGTTCCGCACGCTGTTGAATATCTGCAAACTGCTCATTGACTGTATCTAAGGCTTGTAGCACCACATCCATTAATTCAGATGTCACTTCGCGTTTACCATTGCGCAAAATATCAAATAGATTTTCAGTAACGTGACAACATTCTACCATGGCATCAATTTGTAAAAATCCTGCGCCACCTTTCACTGTATGGAAGCCTCTAAATATCGCATTCAGTAAGTCTTTATCGTCTGGGCGCTGTTCAAGTTCGACCAGTTCTTCTGATAACTGTTCGAGAATTTCTCCCGCCTCAACTAAAAAGTCTTGTAAGATCTCTTCGTCATCACTAAAGCTCATTGAACCTTCCTCAAAACCTTAAATAGGCCTCAAAAACCTAAACTTGACAGCAAATCATCGACATCGTCTTGACCGGACACTAAATCATCTCGCTGATCTGCTTTATGTTGTGGACCCTCTCCAGCTATATCGGGGCCATTCTCGTCATTCGCACTTGCATCGGCATCATCCTCAATGCCAACAACATCTTCTACTTGGCCGGCAATACGCACCAGTGAAACCAAATTACTTTCAACTTCTGTGACCAGGCCAATGACTCTCTTGAGTACTTGACCAGTCAAATCCTGAAAGCCCTGTTCCAGGATAATATTTTGCAAATTTTCATTGAGCTTATTCGCGCTAACGTCTAGCTGCTCAAAAAAAATGTCTAAACGCTTATACAAGTCTCTGAATTCATCGGCAGACATTTCGCGATTACGCAATTTTGCCCATTCTTGTTTAAATGCGCTTGCTTCCTGGCCTAGCTCCATCGAAATAGGTGTACACTCTTCAACCATATCCATGGTTTTATCGGCAGCATTTTGTGTAAGGCTAATAACATACTCTAAACGACTGGAGGCATCACTAAATTCACATTCATCCTGCATTGCTTTTTCAATACCACTTTTTCCTCCATCAACATTAAAATTCACTATAGCGCTGTGAAGTCCTCTGGTCAGTTGTCCGACCGATTGGAATATATGCTTGTCGCGCGCTTCTATGAGGTTGTTGATCATTGCTGATGCTGCCTCATAATTATCGCTTTGCAATTTTTCCGATAAAATCGCTGCACATTGCTGCAATTCTTTAATGGCATCTTCATTTACGTTGCTTACTAACTGGTTTTCCATCGAAGGGCCTTGATATCTGCTGTCAATTATTGAATACGTTCGAAAATTTTCTCAATTTTTTCTTTCAATACCGCAGCGGTAAACGGTTTAACCACATAGCCATTCACCCCTGCTTGAGCCGCTTCGACAATTTGGTCTTTCTTTGCTTCTGCTGTCACCATCAGTGTTGGCAACTCTGCTAACTTCTCATCTGCACGAACTTGCTTAAGCAGATCAATACCCGTCATTCCGGGCATATTCCAGTCTGTAACCAGAAAGTCGAAGTCACCACTTTTCAACATTGGTAACGCGGTAAGGCCATCGTCAGCTTCCTGGGTATTGGTAAATCCCAGATCACGCAATAAATTCTTGATAATCCTGCGCATTGTTGAGAAGTCATCAACAATAAGGATCTTCATGTTTTTGTCCAATGTAACCTCCACGCTTCGACTTGTTAGCACTTCTACTTATAGTCTAGACCGTGTTTTTGATGTAGCCAGTCTAGACTTTAAAAAAACTCTGGCTTTACTGTTGTTTCAGCATTTTCTGCCTACAAAAAAATTTTTCATTATAAAAAACAATTACTTAGAGGGATCTTGTAGATTTAAAGTCGCTTGTTTTATAACCAGTCTTGAAGACGGCTACGCAGACGCAATGCCGCCTGGCTGTGAATCTGACTGACACGGGATTCACTCACGCCTAAAATTTCACCGATCTCTTTTAAATTAAGCTCTTTTTCGTAGTAAAGTGATAGGACCAAGCATTCACGTTCCGGCAATAGACTAATGGCCGTGCTCATCGCTGCTTTAAGGCTGTCTTCCTGGGTTTGTTTATGAGGGGTAGCGAAGCTCTCCTGCAAAGTGGCTTCGGTATCTAATAAATTGGTCTCGTCGTCACCAAAGGATTCTTCAATGCTAAATAGGCGACCGCACACAGCATCTTGTGACATAAGGTGATAATCATCTATTGCAACACCCAAAACCTCGGCGATCTCAACACTGGTAGCATCTCGTCCTTCTCTTGCCTCGACTTCTGCAATGGCTTCATTGATTCGACGTGAGTTACGGTGTACTGATCGCGGGACCCAATCGCCTCTGCGCATTTCATCAATAATAGCGCCGCGAATACGAATGCCCGCATAGGTTTCAAAACTGGCGCCATGGGAAGCATCGTATTTTTGTGAGGCCTCTAACAAACCGATCATCCCCGCTTGTAACAAGTCTTCCAACTGCACACTGGCGGGCATACGTACCATCATATGTTGAGCGATACGCTTGACTAAAAAGGCATATTCTTCAACATTGAGATCACTCACTGCCTGAGCAGATTTCGTGTAGGTACTGATATTGTCTACTGCGGTCATTGGTTTACCCGTTAGGCGCTGACCTGCTGTTGCAGTAAACGTTCAACAAAAAACTCCAAGTGCCCTCTAGGCGAAGAGGTCACCGGCCATTGATCAACTTTGCTGGCGAGCTGTTTAAAGGCAAGCGAAGCCTTGCTACGCGGCGCATATTCCAGAATAGGTTTTTGCTTTTGAACGGCTTTACGCACATTCTCATCAGTGGGAATCGCGCCCACATACTGCATAGTGATATCCAGAAAGCGATCACAGACATGGGTCAATTTATTAAATAAAAGTTGGCCTTCTTTGGGGTTGCTAACCATGTTTGCGATTACGCGCACCCGCTGGATACTGTATTCTTTATTGACTAATTTAATCAACGCGTAGGCATCAGTAATAGACGAGGGTTCATCACAGACAACGACGATCACCTCTTGTGCGGCCGATACGAAGCTGACAACTGTATCAGATATACCGGCGGCGGTATCAATAATCAGCATATCCAATTGGTCGCCGAGCTGGCTAAACGCCTGGATCAGTGCACCATGCTGTTGCGGGGTTAATGCCGCCATTTGCTGCACACCCGATGCCGCAGGAACAATTTTTACACCGCCTGGACCAGTAACTAAAATATCCCGCAGATCACACTCGCCGGACAACACATCGGCGATGGTTTTTTTTGCTTGAATACCCAGCAAAATATCAATATTAGCCAGCCCTAAGTCTGCGTCCAGCAACATAACCCGCCGCTGAAGCTGCGCTAACGCCAGGCTTAAATTGACTGATATGTTGCTTTTACCGACACCACCTTTACCACCGGTAACAGCGATCACCTGTATTGGATGACTCATTGGCAGTAGAACTCCTCTTTTTACCTGCTTATAAAATTATCTTATGATAATTTTATGGGCCCGCCGGGTCGCCCTTCAAAATCGGCGGATATGTGTCAAAACACCTGATGTTAAGGTGTCCATATAAACCATCTACTCGCTATACGATATTTTATTGATTGTGAAAACCACTTTAAGGCACAAATTATCACGCCATTTAACCAGTATAGATGTTTAATCCAATTACGCCTGTTCCAAGCGAGAAAACGCTGCTGGATTGCCCAGGGTTTAAACCCTAACCACTGGCTTTATTAACAATGGGGAGTTTGCCCAATTTAACGGCCCTCGCCAGTAGCTGGTGGGGCTTTATCACCGCTAAATCATTGGGCACTGCCTGACCATTTGTCACATAGGCAATCGGTAAATCATTGCTGGTAAGTAAACTAATGGCACCCCCCAGGCTGGCACATTCATCCAGCTTGGTCATTACACAAAAACGTGGATTGGCAATCCGATAACTATGCAGTGAGGCCTGCATCAACTGATACTGGCTATTAGCCGATAACACCAGCGCGTTTTGTACATTGCGACACTGTCTTAGGGCAGTGAGATGTGCTTTTAATAAAGGGTCACTGTAGCTCATTCCTGGGGTATCAATGAGTACCAAAGCCTGTTGGCTAAATTTTTTAAGAATGGCGGGCAGTTGTTTTAAATCGTTAACTACCTGTACTTGCACATTGAGAATACGACCGAGTGATCGCAGCTGGTCATGGGCGGCAATTCGAAAGGTATCGGTAGTTAATAAAGCCACCTGCTCTGCACCGTGTTCCATGACATAACGAGCCGCTAACTTGGCAATGGTTGTGGTTTTGCCGACACCGGTGGTGCCTAAAAATGCATAAATACCACCAGTGCCCACTGGATCTGAATCAATACTCGGGATACGGCGGGTTAAACGCGCCAATCCCTCCTTCCATAAGTGATCAGCACTTAAGGAGT
>JBCBZU010000294.1:0-3615 GCA_039815165.1 Pseudomonadota bacterium | reverse complement strand
GCAAGCAGAAAAAAGGGAAGTGCACCTTTAACAGCGCGCGAGATCATCAGCACATTTAATCACTGACTCTAGTCGCTTGTAACGTTCTTTTGATCGAAGGATTGGTCAACAGACTATTGTGAATGATACGCCGCACAACATCGGGCAGCCATTAGTCTAGCATTATTTAACATGAGCGCTAGCTTCATAATTACTTAAATGAACCTAGGATATCATCGGCTTGCCAACATTCTGGCAGTGATTCCAATATTAGCATTAGTCGGTCACTTATTCTCTGTGGTTTGGACAGACTTGTTAAACCTTGGCTCTCAGCCAACAATCATTGAGCCAATAGTGCTTGTAACACTGCTTGTCTACTATGTCCTTCCCATTCCAAGCGTTGGAATTGTCTATTTGCTCCTGTGGGGAATAACCATCTGGTTAGCCTGGAGAAGACCTGAAAGAACAAATAATCGAGCAATTATATTAATCTTCTACTCAGTAATAATGGCGTTGTTTTCAGTTTTAAAGTCATTAATAGCAACACATTGGCTACTGTATTGCATTGCTTGCTGAGTCTGATGGGCAAAAGCCATTTGCATTAACGGTGATTTTGAATGGGCAATAGGATTACCAAAAACTGCATAGCGATCGACGGACGTTCTCATTGAATCCAATCCTGATGGGGTAAAAATTTCTCAGTTAATTCCGCTTCTGCAGAGCCTGATTCAGGTTGATAATTATACTGCCAACGGACCAGAGGCGGGAGTGACATCAAAATAGATTCGGTACGGCCACCAGTTTGTAAACCGAATAAAGTACCGCGGTCAAAGACTAAATTGAATTCCACATAGCGACCGCGGCGATAGAGTTGAAACTGCCGTTCACGATCACTGTATAAGGTGTTTTTACGGCGCTCAATAATCGGAATATAGGCATCAGTATAACTATTGCCGATGGCCTGGGTCAGAAGAAAACTTTTTTTAAAGCCAAGTGAGTTAAAGTCATCAAAAAATAGGCCGCCGATACCGCGAGCTTCGTCTCTGTGCTTTAAGTAAAAATAGTCATCACACCATTGTTTAAAGCGAGGATAAATATCCTCACCAAAAGTGTCACAGGCATTTTTAGCGGTTTGATGCCAGTGGATACAGTCTTGTTTATTGCCATAGTAAGGCGTCAGGTCATAACCGCCGCCAAACCACCAAACGGGATCTTCGCCGGGTTTTTCTGCGATAAAAAAACGTACATTCATATGGCTGGTAGGAATATAAGGATTACTCGGATGAATAACCAGAGAAACTCCCATCGCCTCAAAGCCTCTGCCTGCAAGCTCAGGCCTATGAGCGGTAGCAGAGGCGGGCATGGCGTTACCATGAACATGAGAAAAGTTGACGCCTCCTTTTTCTATCACTGCACCCTCCACCAATACGCGAGAGCGACCGCCTCCACCTTCTTTTCTTTCCCAGGAGTCTTCAGAAAATGGTTGTTGTCCGTCTGCTTTCGCCAGCGCAGCGCAAATATGATCTTGCAGAGAAAGGAAATACTCTTTAACAGCGGTTTTATTTGGTGACATAATCTATTTTCTAAAAATAAAAGGGGGATGATAAATTATTATTTGAATATGGTCAGTTGAAGTAGAAACTGCACCATAGTTTAAAGCGCTGTCCACACCGCAAGTTCATTGCCGCTGGGTTCAGTAAAATGAAATCGACGGCCACCGGGAAAAGAGAAAATAGGCTGAACGATTTGCCCCCCAGCCGCTTCCACTCTGGCTTGTGTTGCTTCGATATCCTCTGAATAAAACACCAGCAAAGCAGAACCGTTCGCGGTTGATGACGCAAGATCTGACTGAAAAAAACCGCCCTCCAGTCCCTGATAGTCAAAGGCGGTATAGGCCTCGCCATAATCCGTAAATGACCAGGAAAAAACCTGACTAAAAAATTTTTTTGTCGCCAGCATATCTCGCGCTGGAAATTCAACATAGTGTAATTTTTCTTGCGTCATTCTAGCCTCCAAAAAATGACTAAACGAAAATTGATGTCAATAGCGCTGAAAATTAGGCTCGCGCGAACAGCAACCCAACGGCGCCTTTCAGTTAATCATGCCAAGTTATTCCAGCCTTATAAGTTAGTGTAATGTGTGTTCGCCCCTACCGTCGTATAACTGCCAAGCTAGAAATATCTTGAATGGTAGAGGGCCTGGCGCGTTTGCCAATGGTTCCTGGCGTAATAAGATCCAGTCGAGGATCATTTCTAAAATAGCGCTGCACTTTCCAAGCGCTTGTTGCCGCGGGGAGTGCTTGTGGATTCGCCGAGGTAGAGACAATGGCACCGCCATAAAGTCGGCATAGCGCATTGACAACGGGATGGGCACTCACTCTCACTGCCACCCCGGCGTGATCTCCACAAATCCAAGGGGGAACGCGATTTTTATGGGGAATAATCCAGGTGAAGGGCCCAGGCCAGGTATTATTCAGTCGATGCTGCTGCTCGGCGGATAAGTCGTGAATTAAAAAATCCACCTGCTGAATACTGGCAGCGACTAATATGACGCCTTTATTTGGCAAGCGTTTTTTTAAGCTCAGTAAGCGAGCGACAGCGCACTGGTTAAATGGATCACAACCTAAGCCCCACACCCCCTCGGTTGGGTAAGCGATAACGCCCCCTTTTTTCATGGTCTTCGCGGCGATAGATAGTAAAGGCAGATGGGTATAGAAGTCAGGCATGAATAACAAAAAGTTAAACCTAGAGGCCTCAGCCAAGTAGTGAAAAGTAACGCTTTTTTATTGAATTTAAAGGCTTATGTCAACAAGACATTTATAGACCGGGCGAATCCGTTAAGGACTGTATAGCTTCGTAACCCCAGTCTGAATGTTTAACTATGCCTTTTATTTCAAGGTTTAATAAAATAGCAGCGACCTCAGCGCTTGCAAGCCCAGTGCGGTCGATAAGCTGCTCGATATGAACTCGATCATAACCAATTTCGTTTACCATTTTTTGCTCTTTATTGCTGAGCTTTTTATGGGCAGAGAGCTTTGTTGCACCATTGGTGGTATTCGGGCTTGCATTTATCTCACTGAGGGCCTGTTGTTCGGCAGGGCTTGATTCGCTGCGGGCCTGTTGCTCTGCTAGAAGACAAATAATACCGGCAAGGTGTTTAATGATGTCTTCTCCCGTTTCTATCAGGTGAGCGCCTTGCTTGATAAGACTATGGCAGCCCTTTGCCTGAGGGTTGTGTATAGAGCTGGGCACAGCAAAGACCTCGCGATTTTGCTCCAAGGCATAACGCGCAGTAATCAGGGAACCACTTTTAGCCGCCGCTTCTATAACCAGTACTCCCAAGCTCAAGCCACTGATAATGCGGTTACGCTGGGGGAAACGAGCCGCGTGCGCCTCGGTACCAGGCATAAATTCGGTCACAATTAAGCCATCGTTATCAATAATACTGTCGGCTAGCTTTAGATGTTGTTTGGGGTACACCTGGTCGATTCCCGTGGCCGTGACGGCAACCGTTTTACCGCCGACTTCCAGTGCGGCCTTATGGGCTGCGCCATCAATCCCCAAGGCTAAACCGCTGGTAATGGCAAATCCCCCTTTTGCAAGGTATTTGCCAAACAGGCGGGTATTTTCCAGGCCT